>JAEELT010000088.1 GCA_016282855.1 Clostridiaceae bacterium
GCCTGAGCAGCTGGGAAGCGCTGCTTTCGGCAATCTCAACTGTCTTTTCCGCACTGCGCTGCGCAGCGGATATTATCTCCTGCGCCGCTTTTCTGCCTTCATTCTCGCCGTCAGAAATTATCTTGCTGCATTTCTGCTCTGCCGCCTGAACAATTGCCTTGCATTCCGACTCTGTATCCGCATTGATTTTGCCGATAATTTTGTCAAGACCTGTCATCTGAATCTGTCCTCTCAATCAGGCTGTGATAATGCTTGTGATATTGAAAATGGCAAGTATGGAAATAAGAAGGGCAAGCACGGCGTAGGTTTCAACCATTGCCGCGAAGATTATGGCTTTGCCGCTTTCCTCGGGCTTCTTTGCCACAAGGCCGACGCCTGCGGCTGCCGCTTTACCCTGATGGATACCTGAGATAAGTCCGCCTGCGGCCATAGGCATACAGGCCGCGAAATACATGAGGCCCTGGGCTGTGGTGAGCTCTATGGGTGAGCCGCCCATGATACCGATTCTCGTGAGCAGAAGGAAGGCTACAAGGAAACCGTAGAGACCCTGTGTGCCGGGAAGAATCTGGAGAATGAGAACCTTACCGAATTTGGAAGGATCCTCTGCTACTACGCCTGCCGCGCTGCGGCCTACGGTGCCAACGCCTATTGCGGAGCCTATTCCGCCGAAGATAGCGGCAAGAACACCGCCGAGAATTGCATACATAATACCGTAACTCATTTTATTTGTCCTCCTTGATATGGATATATTTTGTATTGTTCTTTAACGGGGTAAAGGAACGCCCTCCGCCCTCGTAAAATTTTGAGAAGAATTCAACATACTGAAGCCTGTTGGTGTGCACATAAGTGCCTATAAGGTTTATCGCCATATTCACCGTGTGGCCGAATATGAATACCGGCACAAGCATGATTGCTTTCATCACAAGATTCTGCGGCATTGTGCCGAGTGTGTTTACAACGCTTGCGATAACGCCGGTGCAAAGCCCGAGAGCAAGGAGCCTTGAATAGGAGAGTATGTCGCTCAGCCAGCCTGACGCCGTGTTATACAGTCCGTAAAGACCGAGACCGAGCTTGCCCACAATGTTCTTTGAATCCCTGCCTGCGGTGAGTATTATCATAACCGCGCCCGCAACAGCGCACCATTTGCCCGCTTCCTTTATCATCGGCGGCACTTCCATAAGCACGCCCGCGCCTATTGAAGCTATGCCCAGCACAAAGATATAAACCGGTATAACATCAAATACAGCGCCGGTCTTATTGCCCTGCCTCCACATCTTGACGAAGCAGGCTCCCAGACCTACAAACAGATGAATGATGCCGAAAAGGAAGGAATAAATCATCAGCTTCATCGGGTCATTCACGGGCTGGAACCACAGGGCTATACCGTCCTTGAAAAGGTTGAAGCCCATAAGCGAATTGAGGTGTGCCCCGAGATCGGGAATATGGAAGAACTGATCTGCCACAAGCTCAAATATATCTCCGAACCAGCTTCCGAAAAGCGTGCCCCAGAAAAGAGTCGCAAGGCCGCACCAGAAATACATGTCAACCGTCTTTTTAAGCTTGCCCGTTACCTTGAACCTGAATTTGGCTATACCGCAGCCGATTGCCATAAGCAGGCCGTAACCGGCGTCGGAGAGCATGAGTCCGAAGAAAATATAGTAGAACGCCGCCATAATCGGATTCGGGTCCAGGTCATCCTTGCCGGGGGCGGAGTACATATCCGTAATCGGTTCCACCGCTGCGGCAATGGGCTTGTTCTTAAGATAAACAGGTACATCTTTGGTTCCGTCGGGGTCGGTTACCGTCATGGCGACGGTAAATTTTCTGTCGAGCTCGTCTGAAAGATTCCGGGCTCTGTCTTCAGGCACATAGCCGGAGATGATTACAAATCTGTCTCCGGCGGCAATGTTGCCGAGAGCTTTGTATTTATCGCGCCTGATTGTGAAGTAATCAGAAGCGAATTCTATATCCTGCCTATTTGAGGAGAGTTTCTTTATCTCTTCTTTACTTTCTTCAATCAGTGTTTTCAGCTTTTCGTTTTCTTTGGAAAGCCTTTCGAATCTTACCCGAGGCGGATGCTTTGTGGGATCCGACGGATAGGAGAAGCCGAGAGACCTCAGAGCTGAAAGCACATTTTCACTGCATTCTCTGTGGCAAAGAACAAAAATACAGCTTTTGTTTTCGGTGCCCGAAACTATTTCGCACTCAAAGCGGTCTTCGCCTTCAAGCTTTTCCGAGAGCGCGTCGGTCAGTGCCTGTGCCGTGTAGGCATCGGGGAGCGTTCCGATATAAGCCGCTGTGCTTTCGGTACCCTGATATTTCATGGGTACATCCAGTGCCAGCCACGGCTTTACGGCATCGAGAGCCGCTTCATTGCGCGCGATAGAAGCCTTTGACTCGCTTATCCTGCGCTCGCAGTCGCATATGTCATAGCATACGCCGAGGATTTCATCCGCTTCATCGCTTTTTTCTATGAATTCGGAAACGGTCATTTCGGGCAGGGGCTTGAGGGTGGACAGAAGCCCTGATTTTTCGGGAGCGTATCTGTCAAGCACCTGCAGAGCCTTTCCTGCGGTATCGCCGTATTTCTCTATGCTTGAAACCGTCCTGTCAGTGGAGAGAAGATGCAGCCCTTCCTGCCCGTCGATTTTTTCGAGCTCGATGCAGTTTGACAGCTGAAGATAATCAAATATATCCTTGCTCTCCTCAACGGGAGCGGCTATTTCAAGATATTTCATTTTTACTCTTGCCAAGAAAACACCTCCTTTACTTCTGAATTGTTATAAAAGAACTGTTATCTGCCGAGAACAGCGTCAACGACGGCCCGGGCCGCCTGAAGGGTTTTCGGCTTTGTTTCTTCCTTGATTTTTCCGGCGCCTTTTTCCGCCTGCGAGGAAGCCTCGCGGAGTATTTCTTCCGCTTTTGCCTTCGCCTTTGCGCTTATCGCCTGCGCCTCGCTGAGCGCTTCGGCCCTGAGAGTGTCGACGTTTTGCTTTGCCTGAGACGCAGCCTGAGCTTTGAGCTGAGCGGCCTTTTCACCCGCCTCTCTTATCGCCTGAGCCCCGGCTTTTTCTGCTTCGATTACGGAGTTTACGAGCTCCGATGCCATATATATCCCTCCTTCCGAACGGAAGATAAAAATGTCTGAATTATTATAATAAAAATTTACTGTTAAATCAACTGTTTTTTAAAAGTAATACTCAGTTAAACAAAAATTCTGTGATTATATTGCCAAGCGTGCCGAAAAAGTGTAAAATATCAACATCGGAGGTGAGTCGTAATGAATCTGATGCCGCTTGATTTTGCGGACCTGATAAAGGCAAGAGATTATGAGGGAATCAAGGCTCTCGCAGTTTCAAAAATCCCGTTTGTGATTGCCGCTCTGGCAATTCTGATTGTAGGGTTCCTCATTGCGGATTTAACCGGAAAGCTTATCGTGAAAGCTCTGAAAAAGAAGAAAGCCGATCCGTCAATACACGGGTTCATAAAAACAATTGTGGTTTTTATACTGCGCACCATCTTTGTGCTGTCGGCTTTTTCAACGCTCGGAGTCAATGTCAGCTCCTTTATAGCCGCTCTTGCGGCGGGCGGAGTTACCGCCGGCCTCGGCCTTCAGTCGAGCATAAGCCAGTTTGCGAGCGGCCTGCAGATATTGCTCAACCACCCGTTCAGAAGCGGTGATTTCATAGATATAGGCGATGTCAGCGGTACGGTCAGAGAAATAAAGCTGATGTATACGGTGCTTGTCACTCTTGATAACCGCAGGGTGATTGTGCCGAACTCCCACATAACCTCGTCCAACCTTATAAATTATACGGCCGAAAAGCTCCGGAGAATCGATCTTGTGTTTTCCATTTCATATGAGGCCGATATTGAAAGGGCGAAGCAGGCTCTCAGGGATGTTGCGGCAGGAAGCGAGCTTATTAAAGAAAGCCCCGAGCCGGTTGTTGCCGTGTGTGAGCACGGCGAAAGCAGCATAAAGCTTGCCTGCCAGGTCTGGTGCGCCCCTTCGGACTACTGGAAAGTCTTTTACTATATGCAGGAATCTGTGAAGCTTGAGTTTGACAGATGCGGCGTGACAATCCCCTTCAGCCAGCTCGATGTGCATATAATACCGGAAAAATAATAGTATTATAAAGCAACCCTGGCTCTGACAGAGAGTTTCAGCGTAATTTATAACGGCAACGGTATTCTCAACCTGCAGGTAGCTATACCGTAACCTGCAATGCCCGCGGCCAGGCATGGAGTGAACCGGTGAGCTACGATATAGAAATAACGGGTTAAAAAAACACCCATACATTTTAACTGCACCTCCGGAGATTGGTTCGGAGGTGCAGATTATTTGCAGAGGGAAAAATGACGGATAATACGCAGCCGGTTGCTCTTGTCTAATATGAACAAATTACACAAAAATATTTCTTGTTTTTTTTCATCGGAAAAGTACATTTTGTGCTTTTATTTCGCAGTAAAATACTATATAATGTATCTGTGTGAAAAAAAGGCAGTCCGTGCGCGGGGTATTTTTTCCTGCGCACGGCAGAGGGAAACCCGGGTTTCCCGGAAAAATCATGGGGGTAATTATATGGATCCGCAATTCAAAACCGAACCTATCGGCAAGCTCGGCATTCTTCCTCTCACCGGCTGTGAGGAAATGGCAAAAAGAATCGACTATTATCTTGTAAGATCGAGACGTGAGAGAGAAAACGACCATTTTGATGAGTACATCAGAGACAGCTACATTATAAATGCCGATTTTGTAAGATTCGGCTCGGGTGAAGGCAAATGCGTTATTGAAGACAGCGTAAGAGGCTATGATATCTTTTTGCTCTGCGATCCCTTCAACTGGGGAGTAACTTACAAAATGTACGGCAAAGACCATATGATGAGCCCCGATGATCACTATGCCAATCTCAAAAGAGCGCTCAGCGCCATTGAGGGCAAGGCAAAGAGAATCAGCGTTATGATGCCCATGCTTTATGAAGGCAGACAGCACAAGCGCACAAGGCGTGAATCCCTTGACTGCGCGGAGATGCTGCGCGAGCTGTGCTCGGGCTATGATGTTGAAAACATCATCACCTTCGACGCTCACGATCCCAGAGTGCAGAACGCTATACCCAACAAGGGCTTTGAGAGCGTTCAGCCTTCTTATCAGTTTATAAAGGCCCTGCTTAAAAATGTTGAAGGCCTTCAGATTGACCACGACCACCTTCTGATAGTATCCCCCGATGAGGGCGGCATGAACAGATGTATCTACCTCGCCAACGTTCTTGGCGTTGAGCTCGGAGCTTTCTACAAGAGACGCGATTATTCAAGAGTGGTTGACGGCAGCAACCCCATAGTGGCTCATCAGTTCCTCGGCGACGGAATAGGCGGCAAGGACTGTATTATAATCGACGATATGATTTCATCCGGCGGCTCAATGATAGAGGTTGCCGAGAAGCTCAAGCAGGCGGGCGCCGGCAAGATATTCATGTATTCCTCGTTCGGCCTTTTCTGCAATGGCTACGAAGCGTTTGACAAGGCTTATGCCTCGGGTGCCTTTGACAAGGTGTTTACGACCAACCTTGTTTACAATTCTCCGGAGCTTCTTTCAAAGCCCTGGTATGTTAATGTTGATATGAGCAAATATTGCGCGTATATTATCGATACCGTAAACCACGATGAATCGCTCAGCAGCCTGCTTGACCCCAAAGACAGGATTTACGCAAAGCTTGCCGAGTACGGATTCGGACCTCAGGCAAAATAAATCGACAGGGAGTCTGTATGCAAAACAGAGCATTAAGCTTCAAAAACGGCAGATTCCGCATTATGCAGATAGCCGACATACAGGAGCCGTATTACATCAGCTCCAACACGCTCAGGCTTATCAAAGCCGCTCTCGACGAGGCAAAGCCCGACCTGGCTGTGCTTACCGGAGATCAGCTTAAGGGTTACTCCCCCACACTTATGGGGCAGAACCGCCGTGAGCGCGTTGAGGATGTGATTTCCAGAATGCTCAGGCCTATGGAGTCAAGAGGAATTCCGGTTACCGCCACCTTCGGCAATCACGATGATCAGTGCGGCATA
This sequence comes from Clostridiaceae bacterium, assembly GCA_016282855.1. GTDB lineage: Bacteria > Bacillota > Clostridia > Oscillospirales > Acutalibacteraceae > CAG-177. The sequence goes on from JAEELT010000088.1 coordinate 6,067, forward strand.
AGCAATTCCGAGCAGATGGAAATGTATAAAAAGAGCCCCGCCTTTGTTTACAATGACCCTGCAAGCTTCGGCGATGACGGCACTTTTTATCTTACGGTTGACGATAAATTTATCATCTATCTTTTTGATACTCACGCAAAGGATGGGCACGGCGGTTACGGAATGCTTAGGAAGGACCAGCTTGACTGGTACAGAAAAGTGCGCGATGAGTTTGAGGCCGCAAACGGCGGAGTGCTTCCATCCATGGCATTTCAGCATATTCCGACCCCGGAATTCTTTGATGTTCTCAGGCAGACTTCGCCCTTTGACACCAAAGGGGTGAGAGCTTACGGCACACATAAATACAAGTGGTATACGCTTGACCCGCACAACAGCGGGCTGAGAGACTTTCTCGGAGAGACACCCGCAAGCTCCAATGTGAACTCAGGTGAGATTGATGCCTTCCTCGAGAAAAAAGATGTGAAGGCGCTCTTTGTCGGGCACGACCATAAGTGCAGCTATGTTTCAAAGTATAAAGATATTTATCTCGGGTTCACCCAGAGCTGCGGCTTCAGCGTTTACGGCCCCGGCCTGAACAGGGGAGTAAGGATAATTGATATTTACCCCGACGGCAATTTTGAAACCCGCACTCTCACCTATTATGAACTGTGCGGCGAAGAGATTGATGACAGGATTGCCTACACTCTGCGCAAATTCGCCCCCGCAAGCGTTGCGGGCGTTAAGAGCGCGTTTATGGAAACCGGCGCCCTGCTCGGCACCGCCGGAGCGATAGCGGGAATAGTGACTCTCGCAAAGAAACTTAAGAAATAGCAAAAAAAGCGGCATCGTTCACCGATGCCGCGATATTTATTTATCATTCAGATTTCAATGAGAACTATATGCTTCTCGGTAAACGGGGCAATACCGAAGAAGAACTTTTTTGCTCCGGCTTCAAAGCCGACGAGAATCCTGCCGTAAACGCACTCAAGGTCTTCGCTCATACGCGGTATGGTCATCTCCGTGTTAAAGCGGCTCGAGTCAAGGTAATACAGAGGAATATCTTTCCCGTCAAGCTCATACTTTGAGTCGGCTTCGCCCGCCGTGTCGTATGCTTTAAGCTTTGAGCTCATTGCGCCTCCCGATATTGAGAGCACAGCCCTGCCGTCGGGAGTAACGGCAAATCCCTGCACCTTGTCGCAAACCGACCAGGCGGCCGCGGGCGAATCGGTATCGATGCCGAATTCGGCATCCGGGTCTGTTGCGTAACCGAAGACGAGCGCCTGATACTCGCTCCCGTCGGGTGTTTTGATTATATGGCTTTCGTGCGTTTCATAGCCGTCGGCGTGATATTCGCCCACATAGAGCATTTTACCGTCGCTGGAGCAGAATGATGAGCGGCAGGGCACAGAAACCGAACCGGCAAACGAAACCTTATCGCCGTCTTTTGCCGCCGTAACATCACTCTTTTTAAGAATGAAAAGCTTTTCGGCATTGCTTATGTAAACAAAATCTCCAGCGCAGGTAATGCCTCCGGCGTGCCCGGCATATACTGAGCCGTCCCGGTTCTCAAGTAGAATTTTTCTGACATCACCATCGTGTATTGTGTAAATGCGTGATGAGGAGACCTCGTCGTCCATATATCCGCATAATACAAATGTATCTTCATCTTCAAGGTATGTTGAGCCCTGAGGCACAAAGCCTTCGCTGAGCCCCGGAATTTCCGCGATTTTTGCGGAGTGCTTTGTGTAATCGGGGTAGAAGATTCCCCATATAAACGAACTGATTACGGCGATTGCCGCCGCAACAGAAATGCCTTTTCTCAGATTTGCCCTGACAATGCTCATAAGACAACTCTCCTTTTGTCAGATATTCAGCCCGCAGAGATACTCAATCCCTGCGGGCGTGCGGTTTTATTTAAGTTTTCCAGCTTTCCTTGCGAATTCTTCTTCTTCCCTGGCTTTCTTTTCGGCAAGCTTACGGTTTGCTTCTTCCAATCTCACAGCTTCTCTTTCGGCAAGGATTACATTCATTCTCTCGTGAAGCTCCTCAATGGATGTGCCTTTTTCGAGCTCGGCAAGGTATTCCTCAATGGGTATGCCGCCTACGTCGCAGGGTTTGTACTTAACCTCAACCTTATGAATTGTGAGGTAGATGTTAATGCCCAGCAACAGCACAAGCGCTCCGATATAGAGGAAGGCGCCTATGCCCAGGGAGCCGCTGAAAAGGTCGGGGAATACGGAGTGTATATTCTTTGAGAATATCATGAAAAATACTGCGGATACAACAGCGAGAGTTAATGAAACGGTGTTGTTGGCAATGTTGCGGATGTTTCCTTTTTTGCCCATCGCGGCGCAAATGGCAATGAGACTCACAATCAGCATCACTGCGGAGAGCAGAATAGCAATCATGGACACGGCATAGCCGATAAAGCCTTTGCCGACCGTGCCGGAGCGCATAAGTGTGGTGAGCGCGTCAAAGTCAAGGGATGAAACGGTATTATATACTTTGACTATGTTAACTGCCTCGCCTTTTGCCTCGAAGCTGGGACCCGTATATGAGAGCTTGCACAGCGGAAGCATAAGCATGCCGAGCGGAAGCACGGACAGAAAAATCCTTGCAATCGTAAGGGGAGAGCCCACAAAAGACGCCTTGAGACGGTCTATTTTTTTCTGAATCTTTGCGTGCTCAACCTCGGCTACATCCGCCTCCTCCTGAAGCTTTTCCTCAAGGCCGTAATAGTTGAGATTGATGCCGCATTTAGGGCAGTTGGGTTTCCAATCCGTAAATTTCAGTTTGTAGCCGCATTTGGGACATTTCGCCATAATCTTTCCTCCGTTCGTGAAGAACATATACAGGCACAGTTTTTTCCTTTTAATATTTTACTAAAATCCGGTGCGCTTTTCAAGCCCTATTTTTATTTATTATGATAAAAAAGTATTTTATTTCTCTTGAAATGAACAGACGGTAATGATATACTGTAAGATAATTATTCGGTAAAGGTGGAGAAAAAATGTACAGTCTTGTTATACCTCAGGGTTACAAATCCGTGCTCACTCCGAGGCAGACTCAGCTCGCCATAAAAAAAGTTAAGGATTTCTTTGAGCGCGATCTCGCGATTCAGCTCAATCTTACAAGAGTTTCGGCTCCTCTTTTCGTTGAAAAAAGCTCGGGGCTCAATGACAACCTGAACGGCGTGGAGCGCCCCGTTTCGTTTGACGTCAAGGATATAGATTCCGGGGACGTTGAGATTGTGCATTCGCTTGCCAAGTGGAAGAGAATGGCGCTGAGCCAGTACGGCTTTGAAGAGGGCGAGGGCCTTTACACCGATATGAGCGCAATCCGCCGTGATGAGGATACCGACAATCTCCATTCCATATATGTTGACCAGTGGGACTGGGAGAAAAGAATATCGAAGGAGCAGAGGAACGAGCAGACTCTGCGCCACACAGTGAAGGCCATTTATGCAGCGCTGCGCCACACAGAGAGATACATAGCCGATGACTATGCTTTTGTTGAGAGAAATTTCCTGCCCAAGGATATTTTCTTTGTCACCACGGAGGAGCTTGAGGATATGTATCCGGAGCTTACTCCCAAGGAGAGAGAAAACAGAATAGCCCGAGAGAAAAAGGCAGTTTTCATTATGAAAATCGGAGGCAAGCTCAAAAGCGGAGGCATCCACGACGGCAGAGCGCCCGACTATGATGACTGGGAGCTTAACGGCGACATTGTGGTTTATTACCCGGTGCTTGATATAGCGTTCGAGCTCTCGTCAATGGGAATCAGAGTGGACGAAGAGTCGCTTATGCGTCAGCTTGAGGAGAGAGGCTGCCCCGAGAGAGCGGAGCTCCCGTTCCATAAAGCAGTGCTCGAGGGTAAGCTGCCCTATTCAATCGGCGGAGGCATAGGTCAGAGCCGTATTTGTATGTATTTCCTGCGCAAGGCTCATATAGGCGAGGTTCAGGCTTCGCTCTGGCCCAAAGAGATGATAAAAGAATGCCGCGAAAAAGGCGTTGAACTTCTTTAATAACAGGGAGGACAGTCAATGAAACTCGGTATCATAAACGGCTGGGAAGAAGGACATTTTGAGTATGTGAAAAGCAAGGGGCTTGACGCTGTTGAGTTCTGCGTAAACCATAACTATGACTCAAAAGAATTCCTTGACAAGGCTGAGCAGATAAAAGGATACAGCGATAAATACGGCATCCCCGTAGGCTCCATGGGGCGCTGGGGAATGGAAAGAATTGATTCCGAAGGCAATATCATAGAGTCGGCCCTTCAGGCGGATAAAAACATTATTGACGCCGCTAAGATAATCGGCTGCCCCGTTTTCAACGTCGGAGTAAATTATACGCAGAGCAAAAGCTTTTTTGAAAACTGCCGCATTGCGATTGATTATCTTTCGAAGCTTCTGGATTACGCGGGCGGTGAGGTCAAAATAGCCACCTACAACTGTGACTGGGCGAATTTCATTTATAACGACAAGGCGTGGAGCGTGATTCACACTGCGCTCCCGGACCTCGGCATAAAGTACGACGCTTCGCACTGCCTCTCAAGGCGCGGAGATTATCTCAAGGAGCTGCGTGACTGGGGCGACAGAGTTTATCACGTGCATATCAAAGGCGTGCTTTATATTGACGGCGACGGCTATGACGATGCTCCGGCAGGACTTGACCAGATAAACTGGGGAGCTGTTATGGATATACTTTATACAAAGGACTATAACGGCATGCTCTCGATAGAGCCTCACTCATCTTACTGGAAAGGAAAAAAGGGACAGTGGGGAATCGACTTCACCATCAATTACATAAGACCCTTTGTTATGCCGGAAGATTATGAATTTGACGGCAACCCGTATATGCCCTGATTTTTCCGAAAGGCCGGTAAAAAAATGAAGTGTGCGTTTTACACTCTCGGCTGCAAAGTAAACCACTATGAATCCAACGCCATGGCGCAGTCCATGGAGAAATACGGCTTCACCTGCGTTGACCCTCACGAAGAGGCGGATGTGTATGTTATCAATTCCTGCACCGTTACCGCCGAAAGTGACAGAAAGACCAGGCAGGCGGTAAGAAAATTCAAAAAGAATCATCCCGACAGTATTGTCGTGCTCACGGGATGTATGACCCAGGCTTCGCCAGACACCGCCTCGCTGCTGCCTCAGGCGGATATAGTAATCGGCAACCGCAACAACCCGGGTCTTTTCGCTTATGTTATGCAGTATATTAACCGCAGAGAGCGTATAACAGATATACTGCCGCACGAAAGCGGCGAAAAATTCTCGGGTGACGCTGTAACGGATTATGCCGACAGGACCAGGGCAATAGTCAAGATTGAGGACGGGTGCGACCGTTTCTGCTCTTACTGCATCATTCCATACGCCAGGGGAAGGGTGCGCTCAAAACCGCTCGATGAGATGGTGAAAGAGATTACAGCTCTTGCGCAAAACGGCTTCAGGGAGGTTGTGCTTGTGGGCATAAACCTTTCCGCTTACGGCAGAGATATTGGCACCGGCCTTACGAGCGCGGTTAAAGCTGCGGCGGGCGTTGAAGGCATAGAGAGGGTGCGCCTCGGTTCTCTTGAGCCCGACCATATCACACGGGATGTGATAAAAGAGCTCTCGGAAATTCCGGAATTCTGCCCTCAGTTTCATATTTCCCTTCAGAGCGGATGCGACAAAACGCTCAAAAAAATGAACAGGCATTACAGTTCCGTGGAGTATGAGGACCTGTGCCACTGCCTCAGGAGCACCTTCCCGGACTGCACAATAACCACTGATGTTATGGTCGGCTTTCCGGGTGAGAGCCAGAGCGACTTTGACATTTCACTCGATTTTGTTAAAAAAACGAGATTTGAAAAAGTGCATGTGTTTCCGTATTCCAGGCGTCCCGGCACCCCGGCCGCCAGGCTTGACAATCAGATTTCAAACCAGGAAAAACAGCGCAGAGCCGAAATCATGATTGACGAAACGGAAAAAATCCGCAGAGAGTTTCTCGCCTCACAGACAGGCAGAATATATGAAATTATACCCGAAGAAAACCGTCCCGACGGCGTAAAGGGCTACACAGCAAACTATATCCCGGTTATTATTGAGGGGGGAAGCGCCGGAAGCGGAACCCCGGTGAAAGTAAAAATAACAGGAGTCAAGGGCGACTGCTGCACAGGAGAGCCCGTCTGACATACAGTATGAAATCAATCAGAGTTTTTAAAAAACTGTCTTCAACGCAGATGATAATGCTCGCGTTTTTCGGCGTGATACTTATCGGAAGTATCACCCTGTCTGTGCCTGCCTGCTCCGCGAGCGGCGAGAGAGTGCCATACCTTGACGCTCTGTTCACCGCCACTACGAGCGTATGCGTTACAGGGCTTGTGACAGTCACAACCGCATCCGCCTGGAGCACGCTCGGTCAGGCTGTGATACTTGTTCTCATTCAGATAGGCGGCCTGGGCGTAATCACGGTTTTTTCGGGTTTTATGATTTCCGCCGGCAGAAAGCTCGGCATCGGCTACAGAATGCTTATTCAGGATTCGTTCAACCTCAACACCCTTGACGGCATGAGGAGCTTCACAAAGAAAGTGATTCTCTCAACCTTCGCGGCTGAAGGGGCCGGAGCGCTGCTGTATATGACGGTGTTTGTGCCCGAGTACGGCGCGAAAGGAATATGGATTTCCGTTTTCACCTCCGTTTCCGCATTCTGCAACGCGGGGCTTGACATTATTTCGGAAAACAGCCTTTGCAATTACGCGCTTAATCCGGTCATTAACTTCACCACAATGTTTCTGATTGTTGCGGGCGGTATAGGTTTTGTAGTCTGGCTCGATCTTGCCCGCAGCTTTGCAAGAATAAAAACAATGGGCAGAAAGGCGTTTTCTCGGCTCACATTACACAGCAAAATCGCTCTTTCCGCCACCGTTATTCTGATTGCTTCGGGTACACTCGCGGTGCTTATATCCGAGTATAACAATCCCGGCACTATCGGCAATATGACTTTTCCGCAGAAGCTGCAGGCATCGCTCTTTCAGTCCGTTACAACAAGAACGGCGGGCTTCGCCACCGTTCCGCAGGAAAACCTGACAGCTCCGTCGGCCCTCATTTCAATGCTTCTTATGTTTATCGGCGGCTCGCCTGTCGGCACAGCGGGCGGCATAAAGACCGTGACGGTTGCCGTTATCCTCGCGTGCGCGTTTGCCGCCGTCAAGCAAAAAGACGAGGTTTCTCTCTTCGGCAGGAGCATTTCAAAGCAGGCAGTCAGAAAAGCAATCGGCGTAGCGACAATGTCTTTTATGATTGCGTTCATTTCGGGCGCGCTTCTCTCGGCCGTTTCCCGCGGCGATGTGATTGACTCTCTTTATGAGAGTGTCAGCGCCTGCGCAACGGTAGGCCTTTCGAGAAACTTCACCGGCACGCTTAATGCGCACGGCAAGATTATCATAATTGCCACCATGTATCTCGGCAGAGTAGGTCCGATTTCCCTTGCTCTCGCTTTCAACCGCAAAATAAGACCTTCTGTGGTTAAAAACCCGGTTGAAGAGGTAAGCATAGGATAAAATTCAGTTATATATTTCAGGCCGGCTTTTGCCGGTGATTTACGGGAGGAAGAATATGTCTTCAAAGAAATCGTACGCTGTTTTCGGCCTCGGCAGATACGGCCGCGCCGTGGCGGAGGAACTCACCGAAAACGGGGCGGAGGTGCTTGCCATTGATATCGACGAGGCGATTGTCAACTCCGCGGCGGAAATTCTGCCTTACTGCAAGTGCGCCGATGTCACCGATATTGAGGCCCTGCGTCAGCTCGGCATAGCCGATATTGATACGGTTGTTATTGCCATGGGCTCCAGCCTTGAGGCGGGTGTGATGGCGGTAATGCTCTGCAAGGAGCTCGGAGTAAACACCGTGGTCGTTAAATGCGCCAGCGAGGTTCACAGGCAGATTATGGAAAAGATGGGCGCGGACAAAACCGTTTTTCCCGAGTATGATTCGGGCATTCGCCTTGCCAAAAACCTTCTCAGCAGCGGCTTTGTGGACCTTATTGATATATCGGACAATGTTTCTCTTATGGAGCTTGAAGTGAAGCCCGAGTGGGAGGGCAAGAGCATACTTGACCTGAATATAAGAAAAAACCACTCCGTCAATATAGTGGCAATCGCCCGCGGAGATACCATAGATGTAAACTTCGACCCGGCCGTACCGCTGGATAAATCAATGAAACTCATAGCGGTCGCGGATAAAAAGAATATCGTAAAGTTGAAATAAAAAAACATATAAATCAAGGACTGCGGATTTGAAATCCGCAGTCCTTATACTTTAAATTAAAACCTTTGAAAGAAAATCACTCAGGCGTGGGTTTTGCGGATTGCCGAAGAATTCTTCCGGCGTATTTTCTTCTTTGATTATCCCTTCGTCAATGAAGATCACACGCGAAGCGACTTCTTTTGCAAAGCCCATTTCGTGAGTTACAACGACCATAGTCATACCGGTTTTCGCAAGTTCTTTCATAACATCCAGTACCTCGCCGACCATTTCGGGATCGAGGGCGGAGGTTGGCTCATCAAACAGCAGCACATCGGGATCCATTGCTAGCGCACGGATTATTGCTATTCTCTGCTTCTGACCGCCGGAAAGCTGTGAAGGGTAAGAATCCGCCTTGTCCGAAAGACCGATTCTTTCAAGCAAAATCTTTGCTTTGGCAGTTGCATCCTCCTTGCTCATCTTGAGAAGCTTCATGGGAGCGAGGATGATGTTATCCATAATACTGAGATTTTCAAAAAGATTGAACTGCTGAAAAACCATACCGATTTTTTGACGGGCAAGATTTATGTTGACATAATTCTCATCATAAATCTTTTTCATCAGGGATTTGTATGCCTTGCCTTCGTGCTTTTCGTGCAGAAGATCTTCCTCTTTTATCTTGTGAATCAAAACCTGCTTTGTGCTTTCTTCACTTTCGCCGGGATGATCCTGCTTATATTGAGCATACAGTTTCTGATATGTTTTGGATAATTCCATTACATCTTCGTGAAGATAGGGGTCAACCGGGGTAACAAGTTTGTTTTCGAGCCATACTTCACCGTAAGTGGGTTCTTCAAGCAGATTAAGGCAGCGCAGAAAAGTGCTTTTGCCTGATCCGGAAGGGCCTATAACCACAACCACTTCGCCTTTGTCGATTTCGGCAGTGATACCGCGCAGTACTTTGTTATTGCCGAAGTATTTATGGAGACCGTCAACTCTGACAAGCGCGTTTTTATCAGTGCTCACTGTTACGCAGCCTCCTCTCCAGCCTTTTTACCAGTTTTGTGAATATAATCACAACCGCCAGATATATCAGCGCCACCGCAATCAGCGGCATAAAAGCGGAAAATGTCCGGCCGCGGATAAGGTCGCCGGCTTTGGTAAGATCGCGTATTCCGACATAACCTGCAATTGAAGTTTCTTTAATCAGAACGATAAATTCGTTGCACAGCATCGGCAGTACGATTTTGAACATCTGCGGAATAACAATATAGATCATTGTCTGGATATAATTGAATCCGAGACTTCTGCCTGCTTCAAACTGACCTTTGTCAACACTCATAATACCGCCGCGGAAAATCTCCGCAACATAAGCGCCGGAGTTGATCCCGAATGATATCACGGCAACCATGGTGCTGTTTGTGGAAGAAGCAAAAATAATGAAATACATTATAAGAAGCTGAACCACAACAGGTGTTCCGCGGATAACCGTAAGATAAAGGCCGCAAATGCCGTTCAAAAAAGACAGCAGACGATAGCCGAAGCCGCCTTTTTTCTTCATGGATTCCTTGTTTTTATCATAGCTTGAGCGGATTGTAGCAATCACAACGCCGATTGCAATGCCGAGCAGGGTGGCAAAGAAAGTGATGACCAGTGTCATTTTGAAGCCGTCAAGAAGCCAGGTCCATCTGTCACCGGTGATAAAATTCAGCCTGAACTGGTCGGCGAGATCGGCAAACCATTCTTTCATAAAAGAGTCTCCTCAAAATAATGAAGCGGATGACGGATAGTCATCCGCTTCACAGTATTATATCTGCTTTTTATTTTGCTATATATTTACCGACTATCTCGTCAATCTTGCCTTCGGCTTTGAGTGACGCGAGAGCATCGTTGATGCTGTCAAGCAGAGCGGTGTTGCTCTTTGAAACGCAGATTGCGTATTCTTCTTCTGTATAGGCGGTTTCAAGAATAGTCAGTCCTTTGTTGACTGATACATAGGACTTCGCGGGTTCATTGTCAATTATAACAGCATCAACCTTTCCCGCAACAAGCGCCTGAACTGCATCGTTGCCGGTTTTGAACTGTGTTACATGTTCTTCACCTACGCCGCCGTTTTCAACTGTGTCTGAGCAGTAGATATCGCCTGTGGTATCCTGCTGAACACCTATCATAATATCTTTTACGCTGCCGTCTGCATTGAAGAAATCATCAAAACTCTTGATGTCGCTGCCTTCCTTGACAATTATGGATTGTACGCCGACAGCATAGGTCTCCGAGAAATTGACGCTTTCTTTTCTTTCATCTGTAACGGTCATACCGGCCATACCCATATCAAACTTGCCAGACTGAACTCCGCCGATGATTGAGCCGAACTCAACATCCTGGATTTCGAGTTTAAGGCCGAGCTTTTCAGCGATAAGACCTGCGATTTCAACATCTATTCCTGCATAAGCGCCGTCATCTCCGACAAATTCGTAGGGCGGGAATGAGGCGTTGGTTGCCATTACAAGAACGCCGTCAGTCACTGTAAGTTTTGCTTCGGTAATGCTTTCGGAATTGCTGTTTGCTGTTGTGCCGCTTTCGGATTTGCCGCCGCAGGCAGCCAGACAGCCGAGAGCAAGGATAAGAGCAGTAATAACGGCAATAACTCTGATTGATTTTTTCATAATTAACCTCCGTATTAATGTGGGATAAATCCCGTTTAATTAAAGCACCTGCATATTATACATTTACAAGAAAATAAAGTCAAGTTAGATTTGAATAACTGTATTTTTATGCAAAAAAATCCGTAAAGCCGAGATCTTCAAACTCTGCGGGTGGTTTTGCCGTAAAACGCATCGTTTCCCCCGTTACCGGATGCTCAAATTCACACTCTCCGCAGAAAAGAAGCTGGTGGCCGATTTCGGGCAAGAAATCGCCGTACATATTGTCGCCTGCGAGCGGGTGACCTGTATATGCCATATGCACTCTTATCTGATGTGTTCTGCCCGTTTCGAGCCTGAGCTTTATGAGAGAACAGCCGTCTTTGCTTTCAAGCGTTTCCCAGTGAGTCACCGCCGGCTCAGTGCCTTTTTCGTAGGAGCATGCCCGGAGCGTTTTGCCGGGGTCGGGTCTGTAAATCGGCACATCTGCCGTGCCGCTGAGCGCAGGGACACCCTTTACGACAGCGTAATATGTTTTTTTCACTTTCCCGCTGAGCTTGCAGGCGGCAAGCGGGTTGAGAGCGCATACAACTATGCCCGCCGTGCCTTTGTCAAGGCGGCCGACTGCTCTGAAAACGCAGGCTCTGCCCTTGCCCGCAAGGTAAGAGGCGAGGGCGTTTGCGAGAGTGTCACCCTGATGGTTGTGAGTAGGATGCATAGCCATAAAGGGGGACTTGTTTATGAGAATAACATCGTCATCCTCATAAATAATATCAAGCTCCGCTTCGCCCGGCTCTATAAGACCGGAGGAGTCCGGGATTGTAACGGTGAGCCTGTCGCTGGTTTTGAGAAGCTCTGTTGTGCGGGCGTGGGAGCCGTTGAGCTGAATGCCTTGCGGAACATTCTTAAGAGTGCGTATCAGCTTTGTGGAAAAGCCCTGCCTGTATTTTAGAAAAGTAAATATTTTTATTCCGGAGTGTTCCTCCGGAATAATGTAGTCTATCTCTCTGGGCATAAATCAGAGAAGCACTTCTCTGCCGGTTTCGGCGGATTTATACATAGCGCAGAGTATCTTTATCATATCAATTCCCTGATCGGGCACAAACACCGGCTTTGCGCCTTCAAGCACATCTATGAAATGGCCTATATTCACTCTGTGCGGGAGCTTCGCAGGGTTGCCCTTAACTCTCTCGTTTTTCTGCTTGCCGTTTTTCTCATAGTATATTTCCGCTATGCCGCCGTGCCAGGAGAGACCTGCTTTTTCGCCTCTGAGCTCAACAAATTTTATCTCTTTTTTTATGTTGGACGCCCAGGAAAACTCTATCTGAAGCACAGCGCCGTTTTCAAACCTTATGGAGCCGATTGCGAGGTCTTCCACGTCGAAGGTGCCGCCCTCAACCTTATCGCCGAATTTTGACTCGGGCGAGTCCATCTCCTCGGCATCCGAAAACTTTGAAAATGTGTTGCCGGTTACGGAAACAGGTTTAGGGTTGCCCATAAACCAGATTGCGAGGTCTATCATATGCACGCCCAGGTCAATCAGCGGACCTCCGCCGCTCTGCTCCTTGGTGGTGAACCAGCCGCCCTTGCCCGGTATGCCCCTGCGCCTTATCCATCCGCAGCGGCCGGCGTAAAACTCGCCGAAGAAGCCTTCGTCCGCCATCTTTTTGATGGCCTTTGAGGTGTCCATATAGCGGTTGTTTCTTATTACCATGAGCTTTTTGCCGTTTTTCTCGGCAGCGTCCTTCATTTTGAGCGCTTCCTCAACATTTATCGCGTCGGGTTTTTCGCACAGCACGTGCTTGCCGGCGTTCAGAGCGTCAACAGCGATAACCGAGTGCATATAGTTAGGGGTGCAGATATCCACATAGTCTATGCTCTCATCCTTCAGGAGTTCTTTGTAATCCTCATAAACAGCGGCGTTTCTGAAAAAAGTTTTTCTTACAAATTCCGCTCTTTCTTTTCGTATGTCGCATACGGCGACTATTTCAGCCCGCTTTTCAAGCTTGTATGAAGGAATGTGCGCTCCTTTGGCGATTCCGCCGCAGCCGATAAGACCCACTCTGTATTTCTTTTCCATTTTTCACCCTCCGATTATTATGGTTTCTATGCTTTTGCCGGGTACCGTGATACCCGTGAAATATTTACCGCTCTGCTCTTTTTCGCAGCAGCGGGTTTCGTCCGTGATATATGTTTCATATTTTCCGCATACTCCGGTGAAGTTCAGCTTCTGCATTTCGCCGGAATTATTGACAAGCACGATTACGGTTTTGCCGCCGCCTTTGTAGGCAACGCCCGTGATGTCCGAGTTTTCTTTGCTGTCCATAATATCAATGCGCTTCATCCCTTTTTCCAAGAAACGGGAGAAATGCATATATGCGTAGTATCTGCTGTAGATAACGAGCTTTCCGTCTTTTATTTCCATAAGGCCGTCGCCGTTGACCGCTGTCCAGCTTGACCAGGATGAGGCGCCCAGAAGGCTCAGATCCTGGCAGATTATATTCGCCATACGAAGACCGCTTTCGACAGCAGTGCTGTCAATCTGCAGCGGAAGCTCGCACCATTCGGTCATATCAAATCTCATATCGGGGTATTCTGTTTTCATTTTCTCCCCGAATTCCTTTTTGCCGGCAAGGTTGTAATCCATCCAGTAGCTGTGACCCGCTATGTGGTCACAGCAGTTTCTGAGAATTTCGCTTTGCATGAATTTATCAATATAGTCATAGTATTCCGGTGTGAGCTGACCGCTTTCAGGGCCGCTCAGGCCGTAGGGGCAGTTCCTCTGCTGCATAGTCACTGCAAACAGCTCAAGCAGCTTTATACATTCGTCGGGGTCATAATGGCAGCCTTCCTGGCCTACCCATTCTCCGCCCCAGTCCCACTGAGGCTCGTTAATGGGGGAGATATATCTGACAGGTATTCCTTCCTGCACAAAATGGTCAGCGATTGTCAGCACATAATCAACGAATGCGCCGTAGTTTTCCTCGGGCAGATTGTTGACCTTCTTTTCGAGCCCGCCGGATGCGTGCCCGCTTGCCGTCATGGAGTAATGCGGGGAGTTGCAGAAGAGCACCACCTCATCCGCTCCGTACTCAACGGCGAGCTTCATCATCCTCACGGCATTGGCGTCACGGCTGAAATCATATTTCCACTGCCCGTCCGATTCGTCCCGATAAAGGAAACTCTCGGTGCGCCTGGTCCGGTCCCATATCCGGCAGTCCGGGTTATCCGCTTCGCCGCCGCCGATGTTATAGCGGTAAATATTCAGCCCGAGCCCGGTCTCTCTGTCATAAAGAAGGCGGGCGATTTCACGGGCAGTCTGCTCGTCATCTATCGTCTGGCTCCACCAGGCGGAGGAAGTGCCGAAACCGCCGGCTGTCTGGTATTCCACGTACTTATTCACCCCGATTGTTTGAGTTTTGCCAAGGGAAACGAGATTGAAAAGCGCCACCTGAAAAAAGGAGAGTATAACGCACAGAGCTTTAATCATATCATTTAGTCCTTCTGCCGGCCTGCGGCACCGATTTGAGGAAATACTTTGCTTATTATATCTTATCACACGGGGGAGAAGTTTACAAGAACGAATATTAAAATGCGCGCGCTGTATTTATAAATATTATTATTGCAATAGCATTTACGCTTGTGGTATAATGATGCTGATAAAATGCGCATAGTGTGACCTGCGGGGTGATGCGGATGTTAAGATTCAATTCAGACGGAAAGTTCGGAATGCTTCTTTTCGGAGACCTTCACGAAAAGCCGGACTATAAAACTTCACCGAATTTCAGGGATATGCAGAAGCTTATGAATGCGGCGCTCGATGAATTCCGGCCCGAAATCTGCGTATTCCTCGGCGACAATTTCAGCACGGGTCTTTGTGCTCAGGACCCCGAAGCCTTCAGGCAGGCAATAGCCGACCTCTGCGAGCCGGCGACCTCAAGGGGCATTCCCGTTTACGCCATAATGGGCAATCACGAGCACGACCCCGGGGTTGACGAAGCTGTTGTGAGCACGTATGACAGCCTTCCCCTTGTCAATATGAGGTGTGACGGGGTGCCCGGCAAGGCCGATTATTATGAAGTGCTTTATTCATCGCAGGGCAACGAGCCGAAGGCCGTGCTCTGGTTTCTGGATTCCAACAATCTGTGTGATGATCAGAGCGTTTCAAAATATGACTGGGTCCACACAGACCAGATAGAATGGTTTGAAAAGACCTGCAATAAACTCAGCGCCGACTCGGGCAGGGTGTTGCCGTCGTATATATTCCAGCACACACCGGTGCCCGAGGAATACCGCCTGCTCAGAAAAGCGAGGCTCTGTGAGTATCCGGTGAGCGTGCGCGGGCATAACAAGCTCTCGGGCGAGAGATATGTGGGCGCCGAAGGCACTGTTGGCTATGTGGGCGAAGGACCGTGCTCCCCGGATTTCAATAACGGTCAGTTCGAAAGCTGGAAACGGGCCGGGGGAGTAAAAGCCGCGTTTTTCGGCCACGATCATCTGAATGATTTTTCGGGCTATGTTGACGGCATCTTTCTTGCCCAGCATAAAACAGCCGGTTTCAGGGCTTACACCGACGGCTGCCGCTCCTGTGTGAGATATGTGGAGCTTAATGAAAGCTCACCGGACGAATTCACTCAGGTGCTCAAGCATTTCAAGGAATTCGGGCTGCGCAGCGAAAGCCTCGGCCCGGTTTTCAGAACTATAACGGACAGGCAGAGTATGGCGCTTCATTTCTGCGCCCGTGCTCTCGGCGCTGCCGCGGCGCTGACAGCGGCGGCATATACTGTCTATCATTTTTCAGCAGGAGGGAAAACAAATGGCAAAAAGTGACAAGCTCGGCGGAAGGCTGATGTTCAATGTCATACTGTTCGGCTTTATGGGGCAGGTGGCTTGGGCGGTTGAAAACAACTATTTCAACACATTCCTGTTCAATTACATTGGCGGCACGGCAAGGGATATTTCCCACATGGTCGCCGCTTCATCCGTAATTGCGGTTGTAGCCACTCTGCTTATGGGCACACTCAGCGATAAGCTCAACAAAAGAAAAATATTCCTTTGCGGCGGCTACATTCTCTGGGGCATAACCGTTATGGCGTTTGCCTTTATTTCAAGAGAAAATGTCGGCAGGGTGCTCGGCCTTGAGGCTGCCAAGGCGCTTGCCGCCACGGTATCCGTGGTAATCGTTATGGACTGCATTATGACCTTTATGGGTTCCACAAGTAACGACGCCGCGTTCAACGCATGGATAACCGATATAACATCCGACAGCAACAGAGCGAGAACAGAGGGCGTTCTTGCCACTCTGCCCGTGCTTGCCATGGTAATCGTAACGGTTGCGTTCGGCGTGCTCGCAAGCTCATTCGGCTACCCCGCCTGCTTTATAGGCCTCGGCATTCTCGTTTCGGTGTGCGGCGTTGTCGGTCTCTTTACCGTTAAGGATTCCCGCTCCGGCGTAAAGAAAGAAACAAACTTCTGGGCGGACCTTATCTACGGCTTCCGTCCGTCTGTCATAAAGAGCAACAAGGGGCTTTACCTCTCCCTCGCCTGCCTGTGCATTTACAGTGTAGCGGTGCAGATTTTCTTCCCGTACCTTTTCATTTATGTACAGCACCAGATAGGGCTTGATTTTGCAAATCTGCAGATTACTCCCGTTTTTGCCGTTGCGGCTGTGCTGGTAATCGGCTCGGTTATAGCGGGCGCTGTCATTATGGGCGCAATGATGGATAA
Organism: Clostridiaceae bacterium; assembly: GCA_016282855.1. Lineage (GTDB taxonomy): Bacteria > Bacillota > Clostridia > Oscillospirales > Acutalibacteraceae > CAG-177. The sequence goes on from JAEELT010000088.1 coordinate 22,642, forward strand.
GCACGGCAAAGCCAAATTCTCAGTGCCTTCAATCCTTTTCCTGATTGCGGGCCTTATTGCCGTTTTCTTTGCGAGAAATCTTGCAGTTTTCGCTGTGTGCGCGGTAGTCTTCCTTGCCGGTTACGGCCTTATGATGATAATGCTCTCAGCGGCCGTGCGCGATTTTACTCCCGAGGACAAAGCGGGCGCTCTTCAGGGCGTGAGAATGATATTCTGCGTGATGCTTCCCATGATTATCGGTCCTGCAATCGGCTCAGCCATTACCGACCGCTTTGCTGTCAAGACTTATCTTAATGACTACGCGGAAACAGTGAATGTTCCGCCTCCGCACATATTCCTGGGCGCGGCTGTTGTTGCGCTGCTTGTGTTTATTCCTCTTATTCCTCTTATCGGCGAATGGAAAAGGGTTGAAAGCGAAAGGAAAGCCAATCAATGAATATAATCGTAGTAGGGCAGGGCAAGCTCGGTGTTACCCTCACCGCTCAGCTTGCCAAGGAAGGCCACAATGTTGTGGCGGTTGACCTTAACAGCGCCAAGGTGACTTCGGTTGTGGATACATACGATGTAATGGGTATCTGCGGCAACTGCATAAATATCGATGTGCTTAAAGAGGCAGGCGCCAAAAAAGCGAATATTGTGATTGCCTGTACCTCTTCTGACGAAATGAATATTCTGTGCTGTACCTTTGCGAAGGAGCTCGGCACACAGCATACAATAGCCCGTGTCAGAAATCCGAATTATTCAAATCAAAGTGAATTTCTGCGTGACCGCATCGGCATAAGCCTTGTAGTAAACCCGGAGTATGAGGCGGCTAACGAGATTTCCAGAATTATCCGTTTCCCGTCCGCGGCAAATGTGGATTCTTTTGCGGGAGGCACTCTTGAAATTGCCAGAATAGTTATTCACGAGAATAACCCGCTGTGCGAAACCGCGATAGTCGACATAATGAAAAAATTCAAACAGAAGGTGCTTATCTGCGCTATTCAGAGAAGCAACGATGTTGAAATACCCTCGGGCGACTCCGTAATCAGGGCGGGCGACTCCATAAGCATCACCGGCACCCGCTCGGAGCTAACCTCCTTTATGCGCGCAATCGGTGTTTACAAGCAAAAAATAAATGATGTTATGATAGTCGGCGGCGGCAGAATAGGCCTCTATCTGTCACGGCTTCTTTCCCAGACAGGCAGAAACATAAAGCTCATTGAAGTGAACGAAGCGAGATGCAGAGTGCTCTCCGAAACGCTCGATGATGTCACCGTTATTCACGGCGACGGCACAGACCAGGACGTGCTTGAGGAGCAGAATCTTGAAAATCAGGACGCTCTCGTTGCGCTCACCGGCATTGACGAGGAAAATATCATCGTTTCCATGTATGCCTATTCAAAGAATGTGAAGAAGGTCATAACAAAGGTTGACAGGCACTCATATTCCATAATCACCGATATAGGCCTTGAAACGGTTATCTCTCCTCAGCTTGTGGCCGGCTCTCTTGTTACAAGATATGTCAGGGCTCTTCAGAATTCCGAGGATCAGTCACAGATAAACTCGCTTTACCATCTTGTAGGCGGCAAAGTTGAAGCTGTTGAATTCTCTGTGCCCTCCGGATTCAAATATGAAAATATCCCTTTCAAAGCGCTTAAGATGCATTCAAAGCTGCTGATTGTTGCCATCATAAGAAAAGGCAGCATAATCTTCCCCGGCGGCGATGATTATATACTCGGCGGCGACAGTGTGATAGTAGTTACATCCGGGCGTAGCCTGACAAGTCTGAATGATATATTCAATTAAGGTGAACTGATTTGAATTACAGGAAAATTTACAATGTGCTCGGCTCCATACTGCTGCTTGAGGCAGTGCTTATGGTACTGCCGGTAATGGTGTCGGTGATATTCAGGGAAAATATCAGAACAGCGCTTTCATTTCTGATAACAATGTGTATCCTTACGGTGCTGGGCCTTATTATGAGAGCGCGAAAGCCCTTAAAAGATACGTTCTTTGCAAGGGACGGATATATGCTCGTGGCGCTTACCTGGCTTTTTATGTCCGCTCTGGGCGCTTTGCCGTTTGTGATAAGCGGCGCTGTGCCTAACTATGTAAACGCATTTTTTGAAACGGTTTCCGGCTTCACCACCACGGGCTCCACCATTCTTACTGAAATAGAACCGCTCCCCAAGAGCATTCTTTTCTGGAGAAGCTTTACCCACTTTATCGGCGGTATGGGAATAATCGTGTTTGCCATAGCGATAATGCCCAAAACAGAGGGCTCGGCAATGCATATTATGCGCGCGGAGGTGCCCGGACCGAGCGTAGGCAAGCTCGTGTCGCGTCTGAGAGCTTCCGCGAGAATCCTTTACGCAATTTATATCTGCATGACTCTCACTCTCGTGCTTTTGCTGTTTGCCGGCAAGATGCCTCTTTTTGACAGCATCTGCACCGCGTTTGCCACGGCCGGTACAGGCGGTTTCAGCGTGCTCAACAAAAGCATAGAGGGCTATGCCAATTCATACTGCGAAGTTGTAATATCAATTTTTATGGTGCTTTACGGCGTGAATTTCAACCTCTACTATGTGACACTTAAGGGGCATGCCCGCCACGCCCTCAAGGATGAGGAACTGCGCTGGTATCTCGGCACCATACTTGCCGCAACCCTTATAATAACCCTTGAGCTGACGGTTACCAGGCACCCCTTCGGGCAGTCCCTTCGCCTCGCGTTTTTCCAGGTTTCGTCTATCATTTCAACCACGGGCTTCACCACAACGGATTTTGACACCTGGCCGACTCTTGCAAAGACGATATTGCTGCTGCTTATGTTCCTGGGCGCCTGCGCGGGCTCAACGGGCGGCGGGCTTAAAATTTCGAGAGTCGCGATTCTTGTGAAAGACGCAAAAAGGACAATAAAGAAGGCCTTCAACCCGGGCAGAGTCGAAGGCATAAAGATAGACGGCAGAGCAGTTGATGAAGAGCTCGTGACGGGCGTTGCGACTTTCCTTGCCATCTATGTTATAGTAATATTCATCTCAGTGTTCATTATTGCCATTGACGGGCACGAGATGATTCCCACCCTTACGTCGGTCATCACCTGCATAAACAATGTGGGTCCCGCTTTTGCCGAGATAGGTCCCACCGGCAACTTCAGCGCGCTTTCCGACCTTTCAAAGCTGGTGCTCACTTTTGATATGCTCGCGGGAAGGCTTGAGCTTATCCCGATGTTTATGATTTTCTCAAAATACATAATACCGCGTAAGTACGCGTGATTTAATATGAAAGGACGTGTTCTGCTTGGACTGCAAAATGACTCTTACACAGGAGCAGCAGGATATTCTCGGCGGCTCCAAAGGCGAAACAATGGCAAAGGTTATGCAGACTCTTGTGCTCTACGGAGATGCTTTCGGCGCTGAAAAAATGGTGCCTGTCACAAGCACCAAGGGCCACCTTGTAACAAGCTTCGGCCTTAAGGTTATGAAACCCGTTTATAATCTTATGGATCAGCTTATCGAGGGCGGTGCGTTTTCAAAGCAGAAGTTTTCCGTTGACCCGAAACCTCTCGACCCGAATGTGCCGGCAAGCTTCCTTGAAAAAATCGTTTTCAAAAAGTTTATGTACTCCATGCAGGACAGTTACGATTCTCAGCTCGCAAAGCTCGGACTCATTGACAGAGATTCATACACCTGCACCTGCTATATGGATGAGGTGGGCAACATTCCCAAGAAAGGGGACTATCTCTCCTGGGCGGAGTCATCGGCCGTTGTTTATGCAAACTCCGTGCTCGGCGCGCGCTGCAACAGAAACAGCGGCATAATCGAGCTTTTCGGCTCCATAGCCGGGTTTGTGCCTTATTTCGGCCTGCTTACAGATGAGGGCAGAAAGGCAACCTGGGTTGTGGAAATAAAGACCACCAAAAAGCCTGAGGCGCAGATTCTCGGCTCCGCAATCGGTATGAAGGTTATGGAGGATGTGCCGTATGTCAAGGGGCTCGATAAGTGGATAGGCAATGAGCTTACTGATGACGCAAAGGCTTACCTCAAGGATTTCGGCGCTGCCACAGCCTCAAACGGCGCCGTGGGTCTTTATCATATAGACGGACTTACCCCCGAGGCGAAAGAGCTCGGCGAGTCTCTCATTGCCGAGGGCGCAAAAGTATATGTGATAGACGATGATGAGCTCAAGAGAGTGCAGGATAACTACCCGGTAATGTGGAAGGATATCAGCGCTGCTCCCAAGCTCTGCTTTGTGGGCTGCCCGCATCTCTCAATGGCGCAGCTGAAAGAGTGGACCGATAATGTGACCGAGGCTCTCAAAAAGAACGGCCTTTCAAAGGTCAGCGTGCCCACCGTTTTTACCGCCGCTCCCGCGGTGTGCGAGGAGTTTTCCAAATCTCCCTACGGCAAGAAGCTGAAAGACACCGGCATTATTCTCAGCTACATCTGCCCGCTTATGTATATGAATAATCCGCTTTGCAAAAAGAAGGCGGTTATTACAAACTCCAACAAGCTCAGGACTTACACAACCTCGCGTTATTACAGAAGCGACGAAATTCTGGACATAATAACAAAGGAGGTAAAATAAGATGAGAGAATTCAAAGGACGCCCCGTGTGCGCGGGCAGCTGCACGGCAGAAGCTCTTGTTTCTCACGGCGGTCTCAATACGCTTGCCTCTTTCCAGAACGCTCTTCAGTTCGGCGACAAGGAAGTAAAGTGCGGGGATCAGAACAACCCCGATTTATACAAAAAATCAATGCTCAATAAGGCTATTTGCCTGCCTCAGACTATCGGCTCAACCACGGGCGGAATGGTGCTTTACTGTGCCGCGGACCTCGGCAAAGCCCCCAAATGTCTGCTCTTCTCCGAGCATATTGACTCCCTTGCCGCGGCAGGAGCCGTGCTTGCTGCCGTATGGACCGACTCTCCCATAGTCACGGTTGACTGCCTGGGCCCTGAATTTCTCGATTACGTCAAGGACGGAATGAAAATTACGGTTTCCGAGGACGGTACTGTCTGCGTGGAATAATTTGGATGACGATTCTGTGAAGTGGGAACATAACGATTATGTTCTCAACGGTGATGATGAGCCATCCGGCGGGCACAGGCGTAAAATGCCTGTGCCCGCCGGTTCACCCGGATGCGGATGTATGCTCTTCGGCTCGGTCATTCTTATTTTTCTGCTGGCACTGCTCCATTATGTAATCGACAAAATATGGTAAAATCAAAGCTCCGTACAGCCGTACGGAGCTTTTGCCGTGTCTTTTTTTGTCTTTATACGCCCGAATAAGCGTTGAAACCGCCGTCTATGGGCAGAATAACACCGGTGATGAAGCCGGAGTATGTTTCATCGCAGAGGAAGGCGAGAGCACCGCTCAGGTCCTCGGGCACGCCGAAACGGCGCATGGGGGTGTGAGAAATGATTTTCTCAGAACGCGGGGTGAGTGAGCCGTCCTCATTGTAAAGCAGAGAGTGATTCTGGTTTGTGGCAAAGAAGCCTGGTGCAATGGCGTTTACTCTTATACCTGCCTCGGCAAAGTGAACAGCGAGCCACTGAGTGAAGTTTGACACGCCCGCTTTTGCTGCCGAATACGCGGGTATTCTCGTAAGGGGGCAGAAGGCGTTCATTGATGAAATGTTTATAATGCAGGTGTTCTTTCTGCCGGTCATATCTTTGGCAAAGCACTGCGTTGTGAGCAGGGTGCCGAGAATGTTGAGATTGAATACAAACTGTATGCCGGAGGGATCGAGATCAAAGAAGGTCTTGAGACCTTCGGCTTTGTTTTCAAGGTCGCCTTCTTCAAATATATCTTTGGTGGTGGTCCCCTTCGGGTTGTTTCCGCCCGCACCGTTTATGAGTATGTCGCAGGGGCCGAGCTCAGAGCTTATTCTCTCTCTTGCTTTTTCAAGGCTTTCCATTTCGAGCACATTGCAGCCTACGGCAATCGCGGTGCCGCCGCTTGAATTGATTTCGCTGACGACTTCCGCCGCCGCCTCTTCCCTTAGGTCAAGCACGGCAACCTTTACTCCGAGCTGAGCCAGTACTTTCGCAAAACCGCTGCAAAGCACTCCGCCGCCGCCCGTGATTACCGCTACTCTGCCTTTTAAGTTCTCGTGTATCATTTTACCGCCTCCGTAGTATTGTTTCTTGATGATTTATATGCCGCGGCAACAGTTTTGAGAGCTTTGCCGCCTTCGTATGCGTCTATTGAGAATTTTCTGCCTGTTTCAATGCAGTTATAAAAATCACGGATTATCGCTTTATGACCGTGACCCCAGTAACTTTTGCCGCTGAATTGCTCATCGCTCCTGGCGCACAGAATATCTGCCTTCCCGTCGGGCGCAATCTTATACAGAAGCTCACCTTCAAGGCGGAAAAGCGCGTTTTCAAGCGAAACTTCAATCATTACGGGAGAATTGCCGGAAAACGCCGTGGTAGCAAGAAGCAGGGCGCAGATTCCGCTTTCAAGCTTCATACGCAGGTACGCAGTATCCTCAACCTCTATTATCCCTTTTAGATGGTCATTGAAAACGTGGGCTGTAACTTCCTTGCAGGGACCGGCAATAAAAAGAATCAGGTCAAGTGTATGAATTGCCTGGTTAATCAGCACGCCGCCGCATTCCTTGTCGAGCGTGCCGTGCCAGTCGTCGCTGTAGTATTCCCTGCCTCTGTCCCAGGTGACAAAGCCCCTTACGGACTTGATTTTTCCGTATTTTCCGCTGTCAACGATTTCCTTAAGCGTTATGGAAGAGTCGTTGTATCTGTTCTGAAAGCAGACAGCAACCTGTTTCCCGCTTCTTTCCTGCGCTTTGGCGAGGGCGTCTGCCTCCTCGGAGGTTACGGAACAGGGCTTTTCAAGGAAGACGTGCGCTCCGCTGTCAAGCGCCTTAACCGCCATAGGAGTATGAAGCCAGTGAGGCGTCGCTATATGAACCACATCGGGTTTCTCGGTTTTGAGCATTTCATCAAAATCGGTATATGCTCTTGCTCCTGTTTCATGCGCGTACCTTTCTGCCCGTTCTTTTTTTATATCTACTGCTGCGACTGCCTCGGCTCCGGGAATATCCCGGATTGCCGCAAAGTGGTTCACGGAAACATTGCCGCATCCGACAACAGCAACTTTCATAGTAACAGCACCGCCTTATCAAAATGTGGAGGACATATCTCCCTGAACTGAGTCGGTGACTGTCTCTTTCTGAGCGTTACCGGCTTTGATTTTTTCCTGAAGCATTGAGAAATAAAGATCCTCATCAACAGGCAGAGTAATATCTTTGTCGAGCCAGGAAGAGAGGTGAGCGGCGTTGGAAATATTAAGGCCGTTTATGCCCTCTTCGCCGCGAGCGACAAGCTCTGTGCCGTTTGTGATTGCAGATGCGAATTTGGAGACAACCTCAACATGCTGCCTGTTTCTGCCGTCTGTGGGCACATCCTCCCATTTGCCTTCGATTCTGCCGAAACCCTGCTCGGCGTTCTTTATATGGTCCGATGTCATCTGCTCAAGGCGGTAGAGTGAAAGCTTTGAGCCGCCTTCGCATACTATTTTGCCGCCGTCAAGGGTAATTTCAAGCCTGTTTGTGCCGGGGCAGTCTCCGGTTGAGGTGATAAATGTGCCGGTTGCGCCGTTGGGGTATTCGGCGTAAATGGTGACATCATCTTCAACTTCTATATCGTGCCATTTGCCCTCGTGCACAAAGGCTCTTATCTTGCAGGGCATGCCGCAGATCCACTGCCACAGGTCAAGGTTATGCGGGCACTGATTGAGCAGCACGCCGCCGCCTTCGCCTGCCCAGGTCGCGCGCCATCCGCCGCTGTTGTAATAAGCCTGAGTGCGGTACCAGTCGGTTATAATCCAGCTTACTCTCTTGATTTCGCCGAGTTCGCCGCTCTTTACGATTTCCCTGAGCTTTCTGTAAACGCAGTTCGTGCGCTGATTATACATTATGCCGAATACCAGACCGCTCTTTGCGGCGGCTTCGTTCATCTCTCTAACCTGCTTTGTATAAACTCCCGCGGGCTTTTCGGTCAGAACGTGAACGCCCTTTGAAAAAGCGTATTGAGCGATGGGGGAGTGGAAATAATGGGGTGTGGCTATAATAACAGCGTCAACATCTCCGCTGTCAATAAGCTCCTCGGCGGAGTAATAGGTTTTTATGCCGGGCACCAGCTCCCTGCACTTGTCGGCTCTTTCGGGTATGACATCGGCGCAGGCGGTCATTCTGAGACCGGAGTGTGAACCCTCGGAATAAGATCTCACATGGGATGTACCCATATTGCCCACGCCAATAACGCCCATTCTGACGGGCTGAACCTTCTTTTCAATCAGCGCGTGAATAGCGCCGCAGGCAGCGGCAAACGAAGCATTGTTATCGGGGTAGGAGTATTTCTCGTCCATCTTCAGAGCAAGCTCATCGGAAACCTCAAGCGACTTAAGGCCGTCAAACACCTTCAGGTGGGGCTCAACCGAAAGGAAATATACCTTATCGTTTTTGTCAAGCTCTTTCAGTATGTACTCAAGCTCGCCTTCGCCTTCTCCTGCCGGCACTACCGTGCCGGTTGCCGCGATGGCGTCCTTTATGTGCATATATGTGATTTTATCCTTGAGCGCGTCAAAGCCCGCTTTAGTGGGATTGCCGTTTAATATGTAATTTGCGGGGTCAAAAATATTGCCGATTCTCTCGCCGAAATACTCTGCGATTTCAATGCATCTTTCGGGCGTGTCGCCGTAAATGCCTCTTTCATTTTCGTGGCAGCAGAGTATGCCGTTTTCGTTGGCAAAGTCAACCATTGCGCTCATACGCGCAAACACTTCGTCTCTGTATTCCTCGCGGCTCTCGCCGTTGAGGAAATAGAAGCTGAACATTCTGATATATTTGGTGCCGAGAATTTTCGCAACTTCAACGGTGTTTTTGAACGCCTCGAAATGCGCGGCAAAATCGTCCGTTATTTCAATTTTGCCGTAATGTGAGCCGATTGATGAAACCTTGATTCCGCCTTCATCGAGACGGGCTTTGAGCGCCTTCGCCTCATCGACGGTAAAATCGGAAATGTTCTTGCCGTCGCAGTTCCTGAGCTCAATGTAATCTATGCCGTTCTTTTTGCAGGCTGCAATCTGCTCTGAAATGCTGCCCGATGCCTCATCGGCAAATGCTGAAAACAGAAAACGTGCCATTGTTCATACTCCTTTTTTTATTTAAAATTGCAAATTATCTCGCTGCCTTCGGCTGTGACGGAAACGGCTTTTATCGGGGAGCCAACGCTCTCGACCATTTTGCCGGTTATCACATCTTCAACCTTTTTTCTTATGCAGGAGCGCAGGTCTCTCGCGCCCCTTGTGCCGTCAGCCGAGAGCTCGGCTATGACGGCTGTCGCTTTATCATCCCAGCTGAACTTTATGCCTTTGTCCGCAAGCGGGTCGACAAGCTCTCCGAGAAGAAGGGCGGCAATTTTTTCATAATCTTCCTTGGTAAGGTCATTGAATACGACTACCTCGTCAACCCTGCCTATGAATTCGGGTCTGAGGAATTCGGTAAGAGCTTTCATGCTTCTTTCTTTTGAGGCCTCGTTCTTTGTCTTGCCGAAGCCGAGAGCGCCGCTTGCTCTGTCTGATCCGGCGTTGGAGGTCATTATAATCACAGTGTTTTCAAAGCTTACGTGCCTGCCCTGAGCATCGGTGATTTTGCCCTCGTCAAGTATCTGAAGCAGTATATTCATAACATCCGGGTGAGCTTTTTCTATTTCGTCAAACAGCACCACGGAATAGGGCTTGCGGCGCACCTTTTCGGTGAGCTGCCCGGCTTCATCATAGCCGACATAGCCCGGAGGGGAGCCGATTATTCTTGACACGGAATGCTTCTCCATAAACTCGCTCATATCGAGCCTTATGAGAGTTTCCGGAGTTTCAAACAGCTCCTTGGCGAGCAGCTTCACAAGCTCTGTCTTGCCAACGCCTGTCGGGCCGACAAAAATGAATGACGCAGGTCTGCGGCGCGGATTTATCTGAACCCTGTTTCTTCTTATTGCAGCGCAGACAAGGTCAACGGCTTCGTCCTGACCTATAAGGTGCGCCTTGAGGTTTGCTTCCATCTCCTTCAGGCGCCTGAGGTCGCTTTCAATCACCTTGCTCGCGGGGATTCCCGTCCAGAGCTGAATAACCTTAGCGAGGTCCTCCTCGGTCACGAGATTGTCTTCAGCTAGTTCCTCAAGCTTTTTGACTTCTTCCTCTTTCTGCAGAATTTCCGTTCTGAGCTTTGCGATTTCTTCGTAATCGGCCTCGCCGTCTTTTTCGCCCTCCATAAGTCCGCTTTCTTCCTGCCTGAGCTCTTCAAGCTCTTTCTGAGCGATTTCAAAAAGGCTTATATTCTTGTTTCTCAGATTTGCGCAGGTGCAGGCTTCGTCAAGCAAATCTATTGCCTTGTCGGGGAGAAATCTGTCATTTATGTATCTTTCGCTGAGCTGAACGGCTTTCATAATCAGCGAATCATTTACCCTTACCTTATGGAAATTTTCGTAATAGGACTTAACGCCTGCGAGCATCTCCGCGGTCTGCTCTATTGAAGGCTCCTCAACGGTTACGGGCTGAAGGCGGCGTTCAAGAGCTGCGTCCTTCTCGATATACTTTCTGTACTCAGTGAAGGTGGTGGCGCCTATAATCTGAATTTCTCCTCTTGACAGGGAGGGCTTGAGAATGTTGGCAGCGTTCATCGAGCCTTCGCTCTCGCCCGCGCCCACAAGCTGATGCACCTCATCAATGAAAAGGATTATGTTGCCCTGAGCCTTAACCTCTTCGATTAGCCCCTTTATACGGCTCTCAAACTGCCCTCTGAACTGCGTGCCGGCCACAAGGGCGGCTATATCGAGCATCTGTATTTCCTTGTCGGCAATTTTCGCCGGCACATCACCCGCCGCAATACGAAGGGCAAGCCCTTCGGCTATGGCTGTTTTGCCCACGCCGGGCTCGCCTATGAGGCAGGGATTGTTTTTGCTGCGCCGGCAGAGAATCTGTATGGAGCGGTAAATCTCGTTTTCTCTGCCGATTATCCGGTCTATCTTGCCCTCTCTCGCTTTAGCGGTGAGGTCTGTGCAGAACTGGGAAAGATACTTTCTCTTTTTGTCCTGCGCTTCTTTTTCCTTCTTCTGTGAGCGGCGCTTTTTCTCTTTTTCGGCGCTGTCCGCGGAGTGCTCATCGCCTGCGCCGGACATAGCGCTCAGATTCTGCATAAAGGGCATGGTGCCGGCTCCGCCCGGCTCAAAGCTGCCATTTTCAAACATCTCGGTAAACTGCTCGCTTACCTCGTCAAATTCATCCTCCGATATGCCCATAGACTGTATTATCTGTTTTATGGGCCCTATATTGAGATCCATAGCGCATTTGAGGCAGAGCCCCTCCTGCGTGGTCTTGTCGCCCTCCACCTTTGTCATGAAAAACATGGCGGGGCGCTGTTTGCATTTTGAACAAAGAACCTGTTTCATTTTGTTTCCTCTTCTTTTGCCGCTTCCTGTGCGGATTTATTTGCTTTTTTCTCCCTTAGCTGCTGTCTGACACCCGGTATATAGCTGCAGAAGGCTATAATCGTGAGCACAGCGCTGATTGCCACAAGGATAATCATAAGTATGTTGGGTATGATGAAGTATTTTGCGAATATTCCGATTTCCGGGCCGAAAGCGATAATCAGTATCATTATCACATAAAAAGCGAACGTAGCTACCTTGCCGGGCATTTCCGCTGCTCCGGGCCTGAGACCGATTGCAATCATAATGGCTCCGCCTATTATCATTACCGCTTCTTTTACAAGGAAGACAAGGAATATCCAGCTGAAAGCCCTTATGAGATTGTCATGCGCTTTCGCAAATGTTATATAGAGCACAACCGCAATGGTAATCTGCGTGAGTTTGTCCGCTATCGGGTCAAGAGTTTTGCCAAGCGCGCTGACCTGGTTGAACTTTCTTGCGATTTTTCCGTCAAAAAAGTCGCTCAGGCCCGAAAGGGCAAGCACAAATACGCTCCAGCCGTAATGTCCTTTCATAAATAACACCGCAAATATCGGCACCATCACTATTCTCAGGAAAGAGAGCAGGTTGGGTATGGTCCAGGCGTCGGTAAAATATTCTTTGAGTATTCTTTTCATAATTCATTCTCCTTCAGAAAATATTGATTACTTCATTCGCAATTACGCTGAGAAGCTGTGTTTCGGTAACGGCGCGCGAAAAAGAGCTTTCGCTCGCAAGTGAAATTGCCACGGCAACCGCTGCGGCATATACGAAAAGCCGCAGTGCCCCCAGAACAGTTCCGGCAATAAGACCGAGAAATTTATCCGCCTGCTTAATCAGAGGGAGTTTTGCTATGGCTTTTGCGGGCTTAAGCAGAAAAGCGCTGAAAACTTTTGCCGCAAAATAGAAGCATATATATACACATACCGTGACAGCGGGGATGATAACTGCCGGCTCGGCGGCTGTGACAAGCTTTTCTGACAGAGCGGGAATCGCGTCGGCGCTGAGCAGATAATCGGAGCCGAGGCCCGGGCTGCCGATAAGCCCCGAAAAGGCCTCGGGCAGCGCGCCTTTGAGCGTTAATGTGCCCCGGGAAAGCTTTTCACTCAGGTGCGCTGCAAGGTGTTTCACCGCTTCATCGTGAAAATATTCCGATGTCAGCGCCTGAGCTATCGGGTGGGCGTAGAGACGGGCTATGATTATGAAGCCCACCGTGAGCGCAAAGGGGAGCACAAGCCCCGTGAATCCTTTTGCGAGCCCTACTGCTACTGAAACGAGCGGCAGTATGATGACAAGCGCGTCAAGTATGTATGGCAGGTATTCTTTTATGTTTTCCATCAGTATTTGCATACGTATCCGGTTTCGAGTGTGTAAATCCCGTTGTTGCCTAACAGCACGGTGCTCACATTATTGTCGCAGTCAATTTCCTCTCTGACACTGCCGGAGGGCGTGTAGACCGTAACCCGGTTGCCGACCGAAGCGGCAATTTTGCTGTTTCTGTAATCAACGGAAGTCGGAGGATAGGCAAGCTCGAATTCGTGAGTGCTTTTGCCTGAATCCGGTATGGTGACAATTCTTATTTTTGAGCCGCCGAACTCTTTGTAGCACAGCAGTGTGTTGCCGTGGGTGTCGCAGTCAACGGCAAACAGCGCGTCATCGGCGTAAGTGATTTCCCTGGTGATTTCGCCCTTTGAATTGAGTATAACCGTTTTGTTGTCACCTATAGCGACAAATTTGTTTGCCGAGGCATAAACCGTTTTAAGTACGGTCGTGCCGTCGAGCTTAACCTCGAACTTCGGCTGAGTCTTTTTTGTGCTGTAGAGGGAAACCGTGGAGTAAAGGCGGGCGTTTTCGGCGTTCACCCCGGAAATAAGTATTTTATTACCTTTGGGTGAGAGTGAGAGAGACGAAACATAGTCTCTGTCGCAGTTGAGCTGAAACACCGGCTTCTGCCCCGGATTGTAAACCCTTACTACACTCTGCACACTGTCGGTGGTTGATGACGATGCCACACAGCCGTTTCTTGAAAGGCAGCCGGTTACAATCACTCCGTCCTCGTTGAAGCGGGCAAGCTCCTTTGTGCGGCTGATAAGATAATATCTGCCGGAGGTGTTGCTGAATACAAGAGCTCTGCCGTTATATGAAACAGCTTTGGTGTCTGACCAGTCAAGATGCAGGTCATAGAGCTCATCGCCGTTCTGCGAAAGCACCTTCACACCGTTTTCGGTTACTGTCATCGGCTTGTCGCCCACAAGAAGGAGCCTGTTTAAAGAGAGCTCGTCCGTGTGGTAAGGGAAGCCGCGGCTGTCTCCCAAGGTGGCGGGTATTGCCCTGAAGGAGTCCATTATATTTGACCTTCTTGTTTCGCCCGCCGCGAGAAATGATATGAGCACAATCATCAGCACGAGGAGAACGGCAAGAGGTATTCTCAGTTTTCTGAAAACCTTTTTTGTCTGTGCGCGCTGCTTCGCTTTGTTAAAATCAACGGTTGGTTTTTTATCCTGTGCGGGCACTGTCTCACTCCTTTGCGTATTTCACGTCGTTGAGAAATAATCCATAGGGTTTTGCGGTGATTCCGGCTCTGTTTCTGTCGCCGGATTCTATTATCTGAGTAACGGTATCCTCGGGAATTTTTCCCGATGCGATTCCGAGAAGGGTGCCGGCCATAATTCTCACCATATTGTAGAGAAAGCCGTCTGCCTCAACTCTGAATATTACCATATCGCCCTGCCTTGTGACAGAAGCGTGCGTAACGGTCCTGACCGTATCGGCAACGCTGCTTCCGGAAGCGCAGAAGGCGGAAAAATCGTGGCGCCCGATAAACTGCTTTGCCTGCCTGTCAAGCATCTGCTCATCGAGAGGATAGGTGATTCTCAGCGAGTATTTATATTCAAACGGGTTTTTGACGGGTGAATTCCAGATGCGGTAAATATATTCTTTGGAAACGCAGTCATACCTTGCGTGAAAGTCTTCATTGACTTCGCGGCACTGCGTAACGCCGATGTCATCGGGCAGGACTGCGTTGAGCGAATAAACGAGATCATCACAGGGGGCCGTGTTTTCAGTGCGGATATTGCAGCAGTATTTGTTGGCGTGTACACCCGAATCCGTGCGGGAACACCCCGTAACATTATCGCGCGAGCCGGTTATCTTTTCCCACGCGTCCTGAAGAGTCTGCTGCACCGTTATTCCGTTTTCCTGCACCTGCCAGCCGTGGTAGGCTGTGCCGTCAAAGCGTATTGTAAGCAAAATGTTTCTCATATCAGATTACCGGATTGAAGAATATGTTGAGCACGATAACTCCCGCGCAGGCCGCCAGGCAAATCGCAAGCAGCGCAAAATCTCTGCCTGAGAGCTTCATCTGTTTCATTCTCGTGCGTCCTTCACCGCCCGTATAGCAGCGGCAGGTCATTGCGAAAGCGAGCTCATAGGCCCTTCTGAAAGACGAGACCATAAGAGGCACAAAAATGGGTATCAGAGCTTTGGCTCTCTGAATAAGGCTGCCTGTTTCAAGGTCTGCGCCCCTTGCCTTTTGCGCGTTCATTATTCTCTCGGTTTCCTCAATAAGAGTAGGGATGAACCTGAGCGCGAGCGTCATCATCATGGCCAGAGTATGCACCCTGATATGCAGGTGATTGAGAGGGGAGAGCAGACGCTCAAGCCCCGTTGTGAGGTCGGTGGGAGTTGTGGTGTATGTCAGAAGAGAACTGAGCACAACAAGGGTTATAATGCGTATGGCCGTGAATACGGCGTTGTTTATGCCCTTTTCGGTGATTGAGAATCTCCAGAACTCAAAATAAACGTCTCCGCCCTTTGTGTAAAAAATGTTGAGCAGCGCGGTGAATATGAGTATGACAATCACGGGCTTTATGCTTTTAAGAAGCATTCTGAACGGCACACCCGAAAAGATGACCGCGAGCACCGTAACAAGAACCATAACGCCCAGGGAAAGAAAGTTTTTGCAAATGAACAGGAATACTATCATCAGAAAGGTGAGCAGGAGCTTAGCGCGAGAGTCCGCTCTGTGCAGCACGGATTTTGACGGATAATACTGGCCGAAGGTGATATCGCTTATCACTGCGCATCCCTCCTTCCCGCCATGGAAAGGATAATCTGCTCCGCATATTCCACAGAGTAAACATCGGGAGGCACATCGAAGCCCCTTTTCCTGATTTCGGCAAATATTTTTGTGATTTCGGGCACATCGAGCCCCATTCCGGTCAGCTTTTCGCTCTGCGAGAAGACCTCGCTGAGTGTGCCGTCCATTGCAACTTGCCCGTCGTTTATGACTATGAGGCGCTTAGCGAGCTTTGCAATATCCTCCATGGAGTGTGAGACGACTATAACCGTGCATCCCGTGCTCCTGTGATAGTCTTTTATAAGGTCGGTCAGAGCTTTTCTGCCTGCGGGGTCAAGCCCTGCGGCAGGCTCGTCAAACACGAGCACCTGCGGCTCCATTGCCATCACGCCGGCTATAGCCACACGCCTTTTTTCTCCGCCCGAAAGGTCAAAGGGGGATTTATCGAGCATTTCCCCGGATACGCCGGTGTATTGCGCAGCCCTGAGCACTCTGTTTCTGATTTCTTCTTCGCTCAGTTTCATGTTTTTCGGGCCGAAGGCTATATCTTTATAAACCGTTTCTTCAAAAAGCTGGTATTCGGGATATTGGAAGCAGAGCCCGACTTTGAATCTTGAATTTCTCAGTGTTTCTTTATTTGTGTGAATATCTACCCCGTCCACAAGCACACAGCCCTCATTCGGTTTTAAAAGGCCGTTGAAGTGAGAGATAAGCGTGCTCTTGCCGGAGCCTGTGTGACCGATGATTCCGAGAATTTCACCGTGCTCAATCTGCAGGTTTATGTTTTTGAGCGCGGTTACCTGATGAGGAGTACCGGGGGAGTAGAGGTGGGTGAGATTTTTCACTTCTATGGCAAAGCTCATTTCGCACCTCCCAGAAAAGCGCAGACTCTGTCAACACAGTCCTGCACGCTGATTACCCCTTCGCCGAGCCCGAGGTTGTGGCACAGCTCCGTTGACTGAGGCACATCGAGGCCGTGGCTTCTGAGCAGGTCAACCTGAGAGAATACATCCTCCGGCTTGGCCCGGGTGACTATTCTGCCCTTGTCCATCACAACAACTCTGTCTGCCTTGACTGCCTCATCCATAAAATGGGTGATAAGCACAATGGTGATGCCCATTTCTTTGTTGAGGCGCTGAATTGCCTGCATTACCTCTTTGCGGCCCATGGGGTCAAGCATTGCGGTCGGCTCGTCAAAAATGATGCACTCAGTCTGCATGGCTATAACTCCCGCTATGGCCACTCTCTGCTTCTGCCCGCCCGAGAGCTTGTGCGGCTCCCTTTCGCGCATATCGTACATATTGACCGTTTTAAGCGCGTCATCCACTCTGCGGCGGATTTCCTTCGGCTCAACGCCGAGGTTTTCGGGCCCGAAGGCAACATCGTCCTCAACTATGGTCGCAACTATCTGATTGTCGGGATTCTGAAATACCATGCCGACAATGCGCCTGATTCTGTCGCCATTTTCCTCGCTGTCTGAGGGTATGCCTTTCACGGTTACGCTGCCTTCGCCGGGCTCATAAATCGCGTTGCAGAGCTTTGCAAGGGTGCTCTTACCGCATCCGTTGTGGCCGAGCACCGCGACGAATTCACCTTTATATATGTCAAGACTTATGTTATCCAGAGCCGGCTTCGGAACTGTATCCGGGTCATCCGACTCATAGACAAATGTCACGTTTTTTACTTCGATAAGCTTTTCCTGCATCGGTGTTCCTTTATTTTCTCCAGATTGCACTCGCTCCGCACGGGAGCACCCTGCCGGGCTTTGACGAAACGGGCAGCCCGATTTCATCGCTTTCGGTTGTTCCTCCGAATTTTTTCCGGACTGTTTCGCCGAGAATATATTCCATTACAGACGGGGACAGCCCCGTGGTGTAAGAATTTATAAGCATCATTATCGGATTGTCGGACAGGATTGAAGCGCATTCGCTCACAAAGCCGTAAATCTCGTTTTCGAGCTTCCAGACTTCTCCGCCCGGACCTCTGCCGTATGACGGCGGGTCCATTATGATAATGTCGTATTTATTGCCGCGTCTCTGCTCTCTTTTTACAAACTTGAGGCAGTCGTCCACAAGCCAGCGCACGGGTCTGTCCGTAACGCCGCTTGAGGCCGCGTTTTCTTTGGCCCAGAGGGTCATACCTTTTGAAGCGTCCACGTGAGTAACGGCGGCTCCGGCCTTAAGCGCCGCAACGCTTGCAGCGCCGGTGTAGGCAAAAAGATTCAGCACGCTGACCGGTCTGCCGGCGGCTCTGATTGTTTCTGCGGTCATATCCCAGTTTACAGCCTGCTCGGGGAAAAGACCCGTATGTTTGAAGCCCATTGCTTTTATGTTGAATGTGAGCTCACCGTAGCCCATCTGCCACACATCCGGCATCTTTCTGATTATTTCCCAGTTTCCGCCGCCCGTGCTTGAGCGGTGATAAACGGCGTGGGGGCTGTTCCAGAGCGGATGCTCCTTCGGCGTCTTCCAGATGACCTGAGGATCGGGACGGATAAGCACTATATCGTTCCAGCGTTCAAGCCTGCAGCCGTCGGAGCAGTCTATAAGTTCATAGTCTTTCCAGAGACCTGCTGTTCTCATAGTAAACCTCAATCAAACTTCCATTTTTTGCTGACCCGGCATCGGAATGCCGAGATGGGCATAGCCCGCGGGTGTTACGCATCTTCCTCTCGGGGTTCTTGAAATGAAGCCTGCCTGAAGCAGGAAGGGCTCGTAAACATCCTCTATCGTGATTGCTTCCTCGCCTATAGCGGCGGCAATTGTTTCAAGGCCCACCGGGCCGCCGTTATAGTTTCTGATCATTGTGGTGAGAATGAGGCGGTCTATAGCGTCAAGGCCGAGCTTGTCAACCTCCATCTTCGCAAGGGCAATGTCGGCAATCTCTTTAGTGATTCTGCCGTCGCCCACTATCTGCGCAAAGTCCCTCGTTCTCTTGAGAAATCTGTTGGCGATTCTCGGGGTGCCTCTTGAGCGCGAAGCTATTTCCATAGCGCCCTCGGGGTCAATATCCATCTCAAGTATTCCCGCGGAGCGGTTAACTATCTTTGAAAGCTCGTCTGGTGTGTACATATCAAGGCGGAATATCATACCGAACCTGTCACGCAGAGGCGCTGAGAGCTGACCTGCCCTTGTGGTGGCGCCCACGAGCGTGAATTTCTGCAGCTCAAGGCGGATTGAACGCGCGGAAGGGCCCTTGCCTATAATTATGTCAAGCTCATTATCCTCCATAGCGGGGTAGAGCACTTCCTCGACAGCTCTTGAGAGACGGTGGATTTCATCAATGAAAAGCACATCGCCCTCGCTCAGATTGGTCAGCAGAGCCGCAAGGTCGCCCGGCTTCTCTATCGCCGGACCGCTCGTCACCCTGAAGTTAACTCCCATTTCATTTGCAATTATGCCCGCAAGCGTGGTTTTGCCGAGACCCGGAGGCCCGTAAAGGAGCACGTGGTCAAGCGGCTCTCCTCTTTGCCTTGCTGCCTGAATATAAACCGAGAGGTTCTCTTTTACCTTCTCCTGCCCTATGTAATCATCAAGGACCTTAGGGCGCAGCGAAAGCTCTATATCGCTGTCATCGACTGCGGAGTATTCGGCGTCCACAAACCGGTTTTCAAAATCCATATCCATAGGTTTTCTCCTTAAGTGTCTTTATACTGCCCGTAAAAAGGCTGCTCAGAAGTTTTTGGCGAGAAGCACGAGAGCTTTCTTTATCATTTCTTCAGTTGAAAGGTTGCCGTCAAGCTTGCCCACGGCAACGCCCGCCTCGGTGCGCGAATAGCCGAGCGAAACGAGGGCGTTGACCGCCTCTTCGCCTGCATAGGTAACGCCGGATTTCTTGACTGCCGCAACATTGCCCGCCGTGTCGGAAGAGAGCGGCAGAGCGTCAAGCTTGCCTCTGAGCTCAAGCACGATTCTGCTGGCTATTTTACCGCCGACGCCCTGCGCCGCGGTTATCGCCTTTGCGTCCTCGCCCGCAACCGCAAGAGCAAGCCGGTCCGGGGTAAGGGCGGAAAGAATAGCTATTGCCGCTTTGGGACCTACGCCCGTGATGCCTATAAGGAGCTTATAGCAGTCAAGCTCATTTTTATCAGCGAAGCCGAAAAGGTCAAGCGCGTCTTCCCTGACGCTGAGATAAGTATAGAGAGTCTGCACCGTGCCGATTTCTCCGCATTTTCTAAGTGTATTTGCGCTCGCGCTCAGGCTGAACGCAACGCCACCGCATTCCACCGCAACCGTGGACTCATCGGCGTAAACTATTTTTCCCGTAAGACTGTAAAACATATTTATTCTCCGGTCATCTGTTTAATTTGCCCAATACTGAACCTGCGCTGTGGCAGTGGCAGATTGCCATGGCGAGGGCGTCCGCCGCGTCATCGGGCTTCGGAATTTTGTCAAGCCCGAGGAGTATTTTTGTCATCTCCTGCACCTGCTTTTTTTCAGCCCTGCCGTAGCCTACCACGCTCATTTTGACCTGCAGGGGAGTATATTCAAAAACGGGCACATTGTTTTTCTGTGAGGCGAGTATAAGAGCGCCCCTTGCCTGGGCAACGTCAATGGCGGTTTTCTGGTTGGTGTTGAAAAACAGCTTTTCCATAGCAACCGCGTCGGGGCTGTAGGCCTTTATGAGCGCATCCGCGTCGTCATATATTTTTTCTATTCTCTCGTTGAAAGGGGTGTGGGCCTCGGTAAGTATCGCTCCGTAATAAAGCATTCTGAATTTGTTGTTAACCTGCTCAACCACGCCCGTGCCGACTATGGCATAGCCGGGGTCTATTCCGAGAACTCTCATTTCCTGTTGGTCTCTCTTTCTCTTATTACCATTCTTGTGGGTGTACCCTCAAGGCCGAATACTTCTCTGATACGGTTGTCTATGTATCTCTGATAGCTGTAGTGAAACAGCTCCGCGCTGTTTACGAAGCAGACGAATGTGGGAGGTCTTGTGGATGCCTGGGTCATATAGAATATCTTGAGCCTTCGGCCCTTATCTGTGGGCGGCTGTACTCTGGCGGTGGCGTCGGCGAGCACTTCGTTAAGCTTGCCGGTGGATATTCTCATCGCGTTCTGCGTATCCACAAATTTAATAAGCTCAAACAGGCGGTCGAGGCGCAGCCCCTCTTTTGCCGAAATAAATATAATGGGCGCGTATGACATAAAGGAGAAATCTTCCATAAGCTTTTTTCTCTCTTTGTCCATTGTCTTGCCGTCTTTCTCAACGGCATCCCATTTGTTCACCGCGATAATGCAGCCCTTTCCCATCTCGTGGGCAATGCCGGCAACCTTGGAATCCTGTTCTGTGAAGCCCTCCGTGGCGTCAATCATTATCACGCAGACCTGGGCTCTTTCAACAGCCATCTTGGCTCTTATAACAGAGTATTTTTCTATCTGGTCATATACCTTGCTCTTGCGTCTGAGACCGGCCGTGTCAATAAAAATAAACTTGCCGTGCTCGTTTTCCACAAGCGAGTCCGTGGCGTCTCTC
The DNA here is from genome assembly GCA_016282855.1 of Clostridiaceae bacterium. Taxonomy (GTDB): domain Bacteria; phylum Bacillota; class Clostridia; order Oscillospirales; family Acutalibacteraceae; genus CAG-177. Next base: position 43,665 of record JAEELT010000088.1, read on the forward strand.
GTGGTGCCCGCAATGTCGGATACTATCATTCTGTTTTCGCCGAGCACCGCGTTTACAAGCGATGATTTGCCTACATTCGGTTTGCCGATGACGGCAACCTTGATGTATTCATCCTCGTCTTCGCTCTCTTCATTTTCCTGAGGAAGATATTTTATGATTTCATCCAGCATATCCCCGGTGCCGTGACCGTGAACGGAAGAAATCGCAAACGGCTCGCCAAGACCGAGATTGTAAAACTCATAAAAGTCGGGCGGAAGCTCGCCGACCGTGTCACATTTGTTCACCGCGAGCAGAATCGGCTTGCCGCTCTTGCGCAGCATTGAAGCCACTTCCATGTCGGTGGCAACCACGCCCGTGCGAAGGTCGGTGACAAGCACAATTACATCGGCTGAGTCTATCGCAAGCTGAGCCTGGCGCTTCATCTGCTTAAGTATAATGTCTTCGCTCTCGGGCTCAATGCCGCCGGTATCTATGAGCACGAATCTGTGCCCGAGCCACTCGCAGTCTCCGTATATTCTGTCTCTTGTAACGCCGGGCGTATCGTCAACTATGGCCTTCCTTACTCCGGTAAGCTTGTTGAATAATGTTGACTTGCCCACGTTTGGTCTGCCTACTATGGCAACTACACCCGCCATTGTGTCCTCCTTTTGAGTTATTCTCCGAGAAGGGCGGAAAGCAGCTCCGCTCCTCCGTTTTTGTTTTGCCTTATTCTCGCTGCGAGCCTGTCGCTCAGCTGCTCAACGGTCATGTTGTCTATGAACATATCCCCTTCGTTTCTGAGACAGTTGGGCGGTATAATCAGCTCGTCGCCTATGTCGATGTTTTTAACCGCATCATAAATATCTTCGCCGGAAAGCAGACCCGATACTGTCACGCTCTCTCCGAACAGATTGTTTACCACCGGGATTACCTTTACCTCGAGCCCGGGTATTCTGCTCTGCGCGAGCGCGCAAAGCTCGCTGATAAGAGGATATGCGGCTGTGCCGGTTGCGACGGTTACTTTTCTTGAAGCGGATTTAACCGCGCAGTCCTCAAGCGCCTGCTCAAACTCAGACTTAAGCAGAGCCCACATACCCACGCCGTTGTCAAGCTGCGGGAAATCGTCGTAATACTCCGCCGGTGGAATATCCCTGCCGGCGATTATGTAAAACTCGTCAGATGCGTAGGCAATTTTGACTCCGGTTTTTTCTTTGAATTTTTCGTTTTCGCTGTCGATTATATCAATCACTTCACCCGCCGACACGGCATCATACGGCTTGAGGGGGCAGAGCCCGTCCCTGTGCTTTGTAAGACCGACGGGCACGCAGGCGATGCTGCCTACGGAAGGGTAATAGTCAAAGAGCTTTTCAAGAGAGTATATCAGCTCGCTGCCGTCATTGATTCCGGGGCAGAGCACGAGCTGGGCGTTTATTGTAAGCCCTGCGTCGGCAAAATTCCTGAGGTATCTCAGACTGTTACCGGATTCGGGGTTTGCCATCATTTTTACCCTGAGCTCGGGATTCATTGTATGAACCGACACATTTATCGGGCTGATTTTCATCTTTATCAGCCTCTCAACCTCTTCGTCATCAAGATTTGTCAGCGTCACATAATTGCCGAAGAGGAAGGAAAGGCGGTCATCGTCATCTTTAAAATAGAGAGAGTCTCTCATCCCGTCGGGCAGCTGGTCGACAAAGCAGAATATGCATTTGTTTTTGCAGGAGTGATGCTTGTCCATAAGGTAGGTTTCAAACTCAAGGCCTATATCATCGGTCTCGCCCTTGCGTATGGTGAAAGCTTTCCTGCGCCCGTCCTGCTTTTCAAAAACGGTTTTAAGCTTTTTTTCGGTGAGATAGAAACGGTAGTCAAGCACATCGTTAACGGCGTTGCCGTTTATTTCGCAGAGCAAATCGCCGGGACGAATGCCCTTTTTGTCACATATACTGCCCGCGGCCACCGCGGCGATTTTTACCGACATGCTCTCACCTGCCTATAATAACCCATTATAATTAAAAATAAGTATATCATACAAGTTTATAAAATAAAATAGATTTTTTTAATTTATTATGAATTTTTCTATTATGAATTTTTCGCTCGCGCAAAAAGCGGATATCCGTTTTTAAATAATTGACTACAGCAGTGCGGCGTGATAGAATTACTTCAAGGAGAGTGAATGATTTATGAAAAAGTTTTCGGCTCTGACGCTTGCTTTTGTAATCGCGCTCGGCTCTGTTCTGAGCCTTTGCGCCTATGCCGCGCAGTACAGCGCGGACTGCCCTTATATCTTTGTGCACGGCTTTATGGGCTCGGATATTTATGTTGACCCGTCCGACCCCGATTCCGAGCTTGCCTGGCCCCCTTCGGGCGACCGTATTAAAGAAGCAGTTAAGGAAGGGCTGCCCGTGATAGGCAAATTCCTTTTCACCCATAACTGGCAGAAGTTTGCCGATGAGCTTATCCCCATAGTGGTTGAAATGTTCAGCCCGATTATGCTCACGGAAAACGGTGAGCTTGACAATAAATCAGGCGTGAGATGGGCTTACCCTGAGCCTGATGAAATCAAGAAGGATTCAGAGCTGAATTTTGATTATGACTGGCGCCGCAATCCCATTGATACGGCAAAAGATCTCAATGATTTCATAGACTATGTGCTTGAATGCTCCGGCAGCAGGCAGGTTGTGCTCGAGTGCCACAGCTACGGCGGCGTGGTTGTCACAACATACGCAAGGCTTTACGGCACATCCAAGGTAAGAAGCTGGGCATTCAATTCAACCGCCGTTTACGGCGAGACATACAACGGTGAGCTTATGACAGGGCAGATGCGTTTTGATGATGAGGCGCTCACCGAATATCTCAAAGCTGCTTTTGACTATAACGATAACGAAAAACTGCTGAATGCTCTTATGCTCGTGCTCTATAAAACAGGCATTACCCGCGCGGCATGCAACCTTGTCAATTACATGATTGACAATATAGGTATGAATGAGCTTGCCAAGGGGATACTCCCGCTTTTCGGCAGATGGTACAGCATATGGGCGATGATTCCCGATGATAAAATCGATGAGGCTTATAACTATGTTTTCAACGAGGTTTACAAAGACGACGGAGTTGACAGGAGCAATCTGAGAGCGGGTATAGATGATTACAACAACCGCATCCGTCCCTACAAGACCGAGACCATAAGCCGGATTAATGACACATCCAATCTTTATATTATCTCGCGCTACGGTTACTGCTCTCTTTTCATGACGCCCTCGTGGAGAAATGCAGGCGACAATACCATTGACCTCAAGTATGCGTCGATGGGCGCCACGGCAGCCGATTACGGCGAAACTTTGAGTGAGGATTACATCGCTGAGGTGCAGCCCGGATTCATTTCACCCGATAAAACCGTGGACGCTTCCACCTGCGCTTATCCCGAGCAGACCTGGTTTGTGCGCAACAACCTTCACGCAAATAACTTTGCGAGCCTTGAGCATTTCATAAAAGTGCTGCTTTATTATGACGGTCAGGCAACCGTTGACACTTTTGAAGAATACCCGAGATTCCTTTATTTTGATGAAAAGACACAGGAAATTGTTCCCGACACAAATCAGAACGAGAACGAAAAGAAATTCAATCTTTTTTCAGGCGGCAAAAAAGGCTGATAAACAAGCGAAAAATAAAAACTGCGGGCCATTAAGCCCGCAGTTTTTGCGTTTCAAGGATATTTAAATGTTATCTGCAGATGCAGAATCTGAATATGCCTATGAACTGAAGCACGCTTCCGGCAAGAATGAAAAGGTGGAATATGCCGTGGCAGTATTCATACTTTTTGGGGTTCTTGGCGCTCAGGCCGAAGAATATCATACCCAGGGTATAGATGATGCCGCCCATAACAATCCAGAAAACGAATTCCATGCCGAAGGCTTTGTAAACCTCTCCTATGGAGAATATCATACTCCAGCCGATTACGAAGTAGCTCGCATAGGAAATGACCACATATTTTCTGAAATCGATTGCCGTGAACACCACGCCTACGGCCGTGCCGAGCACTACGAGCAGGGTGATTATCAGCGTGAGCCCGGGGTTATGCTCCCTGAGACCGGTGCTCAGCACGGGAGCGTATGTTCCCATAATAAGAGCGAAGATGGAGCAGTGATCAATGACCTGCATTATCTTCTTCATCCTGCCTCTTTTAAGCCCATGATACACGCTCGACATCGTGTAGAGGAATATCATCATGGCAGCGTAGAATATGCCGCTGAACAGCCCCCACCGGTTCTTGTATATTGCCGAGAAAACCGTGCAGAGAATAAGTACTACAACGCCGAAAGTGCTGCCTACAATGTGGCTTACCGAGTTGAATATTTCTTCCCCTTTGGTATAACGGGGGAGTCTCCTGTCGTCAATTTTGGTTCTGCTCATTATTTTCACCATCCAAATGAAAATGTTCTGTCTATAAGTGTGAGCTCAACCGGAAAGTGTTGCAACTGTTCCGGATTTGTTATATAATTATTTCAAAGATTGTTTAATCACGCAATAAAAAAGCGTTATCTCGGGTATATGTGTGTGCCGGTTATGCTCACCTTTGCTATGAGCGTGCCGGTGTTGTCGGTGATAAATATATCATAAAAGCAGAGAGTTCTGCCGTCTTTTATCAGGCGGCTTTCCGCGGTGAGCACATCGCCTTTCGCGGCGGCAATATGGTGCACCGCGCTCACAGTGGACACAGTGCCGTAATCCCTGTCAAAATTGGTAGATACGGCAAAGGTGAAGTCCGCCATCGTATATATAACGGCTCCCATAAGAGTGCCTCTCGCGTTCATATGTCTGCCGTCAAGCTTAAGCACGGTCTTTGCGTAGTTTTCGCCGATTTCGGCAATTTCAATTCCCGTAGCTTCAGTGGCGTATTTGTCGTGTGAAAAGAATTCTCTAGCTCTTTCAAGGTCTGTCATATTAAATCCTCCGGGCTTAAATATCATAATGAGGTGAAACGATGGTTACTTACGATCAAATAAAGAAAAGCAGGAAGGTAAACACCTTCATCACCATGGCGGACGCTTCTCTTGAGGCAATCGGTTTTACCGAGCACAGCCTTGCCCACGCAACGAGGGTGGCAACTGTGGCGGGCAATCTGCTTTCTCATCTTGAGTATGACGAGCGCACCACTGAGCTTGCCAGAATAGCCGGGCACATGCACGATATAGGCAACCTCGTCAACCGTGACGACCACAGCCAGAGCGGGGCAATCATCGCGTTTCGCATACTTGACGATTTCGGAATGAAGCCCTCCGAGGTGTCGCAGATAGTGTCGGCCATAGGCAACCATGATGAGCAGACCGGTATGCCCGTAAATACGGTTGCCGCGGCGCTGATACTTGCCGATAAGGCAGATGTCAGACGCTCAAGGGTAAGGAACAGGGTGCCTCAGAATTTTGATATCCACGACAGAGTGAATTATTCCGTTGAAAAATCAAAGCTCAGGGTCTATAAGCAGAAGGAGCTTATTGAGCTTAAGCTGACAATAGATACGGAAATATCGTCTGTTATGGATTATTTTCAGATTTTTCTCACGCGTATGAGCCTTTGCGTCAAGGCCGCCGAGGAGCTCGGCTGCCACTTCGGGCTGAATATCAATGACATTCAGATGATTTGAGTAAACCTGTTATTATTATGCGGCTTGCGGAGTTTTTCCGCAAGCCGCTTTTGTCTGTCTCAGGCTTCTTCGCTGTCTCCGATAGAGTCGGTAACGGATACCACAACCTTCCTGTCGTAGCAGGAGAAGATGTCGTCGATTTTTTCTTTTGAGGGTGCTTTTGAGATAAAGCTCACAAGAGGTACGATTACAAGACCCGCAAGCATGCAGAATGCGCCGCTGTTTATAGGGGACTGAAGAAGAGCGGGGAAGCTGCTTCTTACAACACAATTTGCAATCATTACAACGGTTGAGAACACAAAGTTGACAGCGCAGGCCGTCTTTGTGGCTCTCTTCCAGTAGAGACCGTAAAGGAACGGGGCAAGGAAAGCGCCTGCCAGAGCTCCCCACGAAACGCCCATCATCTGAGCGATGAGTGAAAGGCCGCCCTTATACTGGAATATGGCAATCACCGATGATATGATAATGAAAACGGCGATAAAGATTCTCATCCATATAAGCTGTGCTTTTTCGCTCATGTTTTTGCTGAAGTTGGGCTTTATAAAGTCGAGTGTAAGTGTTGACGATGATGTCAGCACAAGGGATGAAAGAGTGGACATTGATGCCGAAAGCACAAGCACCACAACAAGAGCGATGAGCAGAGCGGGGAGATTTGAAAGCATTGAAGGGATAACGGCGTCATAGCTCGCGGGGGTAACGCCGTCCGCGCCCATTTCTATCTGGTCGGCAAAGAGTCTGCCGAAGCCGCCGAGGAAGTAGCATCCGCCTGCAACTATTACGGCAAATATTGTTGAAATAATCATACCCTTGTTAATGGACTTCTCGTTCTTTATGGCGTAAAACTTCTGCACCATCTGGGGAAGGCCGAGAGTACCGAGCGATGTAAGTATAACAACGCCTATAAGGTTTATGAGATCCGGCCCGAAAAATGAGGTGAACACACCGGGCTGGGCTTTGCCCGCCGCGGTTGTGCCCTCAACAAGGGACAGCTTGTAAATCGCTTCGGTGAGACCGCCCTGGGTCTTAAGCACGGCAGCGACAACGGCGATTATGCCGACTATCATAATAAGTCCCTGGATGAAGTCATTCATGGCCGTTGCCATATAACCGCCCACAATAACATATATGGCGGTGAGAATAGCCATTGCTATAACGCAGACCTCATAAGGAATGTCAAACGCCATGCCGAAAAGACGGCTCAGGCCGTTGTAAAGGGAGGCGGTATAAGGGATAAGGAAAATAAATACTACAACGGATGA
>JAEELT010000089.1 GCA_016282855.1 Clostridiaceae bacterium
ACAAGGGAGAAACCTTTGTTGGCTTTGCGATTCTCACGCATATGAGCGATTTTAGTCATCATAAAGAATATCCTCCTTATTATTATTATATGACTTGTTTCTATTACGATGCCCCTTCCCCCTTTGAAAGGAGCACAATAACCATTTTTTGTGAACCAGCGCCCACCTCGGTAGACCGAAATATGGGTGCTTAAATTCACCTTACAACTTCATTTTACACATCAGCTGTCACAAACCTGTCACAGACAGTGCATTTTTTAAAAAATTTTTCTGCCCTGACACGGCGCCTGAAATGGTGAGGGAAGAACCCCGCCTCACCCGGCACGCAGCCCCGCCGAAGGGCCGATCGCACATTGCCGGTTTCTTCCCCGGGGCGGGCTACCCCACCCCGGGTGAAGTGGATCTGATACTATATTGTGCGTTACGACAACGATGCAAGACCTATGGCGCGATATTCAAGCTTTGAAACAGTGCTTACCGCGTCACTACCGACAGACGCCTGAGCATAAATGGTATATGACTCTTGTGTCTTCAATGCATTCTTTACATCATCAGGTACATCAAAATAATATGTCACATCTGATGTTACCTTATAGCCGCCGGCTGTGTAACTGACCGTTTTATTTTCGTCTTTTCTGTGAAGCTCTATATTGGTAATCTGCTGAGTGCAGGCGCTGTCCTTATAGAAATTGACAAGCAGATCGCCTTCTACACCGATAGTGATATTGGGGTCTATAATCTTGACTCCTGTCTCTTCTCCATCAAAAGATGTTGCGCTTGATGAACCATTTCTGTCATTTTTCGTGAGCATCTGATACTCAATATTCGTGTTGTCGGTTTTGTCTCTGAAGTGAACCTCAGGCACTTCTTTTGACGCTCTGTAAGAGGCAACAAGAGTATTGATAAAGAGCTCAGCTTCTTCCATCGTGAATATATTTGCGTGACCTGCTCCGGTATAGGTGACATTACCCGAAGTGAAAATGTAGTATGAGTTTGCGCAGTCATTCGGGAGAAGGTCATAACAGGTCTGGCCCTCCCACGAGTCAGTGTTGCGATAAACCTTGCTCGGATCCGCCAGGCAGTACCAGACCGTTGTTTCGCCGTCATTAAGGTTAATCTGATAAAACTGATCGTGTGTCGGCATAATCCTGATTTTACCGTCTTTCAAGGCTTTACCGTTATCTTTCTTCACATTGCCGAAATAATCAATGTAATCGGTGGTGCCGCCGAATGCCGAGGTGTTGATATCATAAGGATACGATGTGATTGAGCCCTTGCCGACCTGTGTGATAGCGCTTGTTACATAAGGATCTCTGTGCGCTACGGTCGGATTGCCGGGAACCGTGATAGGCATATAATAGCTGTTTGCAAGTGAACTGTTGCCGACTATGCTGTTTGACATATACCTTGCTATAGTCCACTTTGTAAAGCCCTGGGTTTCATAGATATACTCCGCTTTGACCTGGTCGCCTTCAAAGGTTATGGGCACCTCCACACCTTCAATCATTCTGGTGCCGCCGGGAGTGCCTTCCGGCCATGAGGTATAAACTATTTCCTCGTCTCCCTCAGTCGCCTTCGAACGCCTCTTGGCAGAGCTCGGCTCATAAGCTACCGTGAATCCATGGGCAAGCATTTCGGGCTCGGTAACAACTCCGGCAGTTTCGGCAGTTGTAACATATTGCCCCTGCTTGACATTACCGTCTTCATCAAGCTGCGGAATATCTGTGCCGATAAGATAGCTGAATCTGTGGCCGTGTCCGAAATCGGTTTCCTGCCAATATGTTCTGGTTGCTGTCTTCTTCTCCTGCATACCCTTCCATATCTCATAGGTTATTCCGTACCTGTCAAGCTTCAGCGGGTATCGCAAAATCAAATTGTTGTAATAGCCGTCTCTTGTGCGGTTATCGGCAATCTTGTTGTTAAGCTCTTTTTCCTGATCTATATCGGGAGAGTCAACACTAACTTGTGGTAAACCAAAGGCGCCCCTGACAAGGTTTCTGAACCAGTACCACACTCTTGTTGCGGTCTCTTTCACCGTGGTATTCCAGAAATTCTCCAATGTCTGAGCTATATTGCCTATCCAGCTCACTGCATTAAGCGCATAGTAGTCAATATAGTTAACATTGCCGTTTGTGGTATCGTGGCAGAAGAGAACAGGCTTACCGCTGTCAACATAATTCCTTATAGCCATCGCGGCATACATATTGAAGCCGAGAGTGGAGGCGGAAAGGTTGAAGAACGAGCCGTTTTGTCTCTTATCTTTTCCGTAGGAATCACCGAAACCGAGAATGAGCATATCAAACTGTGAAAGGAAGTCATCATCGGTTGCAAGACCATCCGAGGTGAGAGAGTCCTCATCGGGATACCAGTAGAAATCCAGCTCATAAATATCGGTAAGCGCGATATCCACCTCAAAGTCAAACTTCTCATAGGTCATTACGGGGTTACCGAAATAATCGTAGACCGGCTGGCCGTTCTTGTACTTCTGTACCTTTTCGCCCTCGGGATTCACCCATAATTCCACATGAGTTCTGTATTTGAGTCTGTCCTTTGACAGCTGTGAAAGTACATCCTGATAATGCTGGCTGATATACTGAGTAAGGCCCGTACCTCCTTCATTCACCTCGAGCTCATTCATAGGATCATAATAAACTGTTCGGTCGAGCTTGGCTTTTTTGGTTATTTCTTTGCCGCTTTCATCAGTGATAATCCGGTCAAGGCAGAGCTGGTAGAACGCATCATTTGCATAATCCGCTTGGGAATAATCGCAAACCCAGTTTGATTTCTTCCTGTAATCTCTTGCCGTAGTATTCTCTCTGAGATACCAAACCTGGTCTTCCTCGTTCTGCGATGTGTCAGGGTCATCCACATATAGCTTGCCGTCCCTGCCGGCACCGGTGCCGAGGAACACGCTTCCGAGATAGGCGTTGCCTTCCGCAGCAGCGGCAAGCGTTCTGGAATCAAACGGCGACTTTGCAAGCTCCGAACCCGTAATAGTTGAAGTGTCGTAAGTCGGTCTCCACATTCCTTTAACTACGGCATAACGATTATTATTATTATAATCGTCTATTTCCTGTCCAACAGCATTGTAAAGCCGTATAACGGAGTTGGACCAGTGATCCGCCGGAAGCACCTGTACCGCGTTTATTACCGTACCTTCTTCGCCTGCTTTGCGGTATGCGTAGCCGATGTAAGAATCCGTCAGGAATTGGTCATTCGGGTCCACCACTACCAGCTTCCACGGAATAACGCCGACATAGTTTGAAGGAACCGTCTTGAGGAGGTGATACTGGTGCTCTTCCAGACCGGTTTTGCAGCTTGAAATCAAGCCGTCCTCTATCGTTGTGCTGCCCTCGTTCAAGCGGTTAATAGGCGTTTCCTCATAATAGCTGAACACAGCATCGTGGTTGGCATCAATATAAAGATGAACCTCATAAGACTTGGAACCCTCGGTCTTGTCATTACGCACCGAGAAATTCACTTCAATATCTCTGTCCGGAAGAGGATCGGGGTAAGATACAAGAGTATAGGGATCCACTTCAAGCTTGGGCGCCTGAATTGACTGAATCCGGTTCCCGAGGAGCGTTCTGTTGTCTTCCTCTTTCAAATCGCTCGCGGCAAACACCGATGGCAGTTTTTCTTTGTTTTTGGTTGGATCTTTAGTATTCTCAACCTTGTTATATACACTTGACATAAACTGATACAGATATGTCGTGTTATCTACCGTGCGTTCCTCTACTCTTGTGTTGCCCTTCATTTTGACCTGAACCGTGCCGACCCCGCCGGCGCTTGAGGTAGCTCCCGCAACCCAGGCAGAATTCGGAATCACATTATACTTGGTGATATAAGATGTCCATGAACAGCTGTAATTACCGTGTCGGTCACCAGTGCTCCAAGCGCCGACCTCATCCCACGAGTGCTCGCCATTGATATCTCCTTCTATAGCCAAATAAGCATAATCGCAAGCTGTCTTAGTAATCTTCATTGTACCATCATTCACGTTTGTGATAGTTCCGTGAACACCATTATGGCAACCACAGTCACCATATGTTCCTATTCTTGCATGATGTCTCCAGTTTAATTCACTATAGTCCACATACACATTATAATCGCGCGGATTAGGATTGATATTTACATAAGCAAGCTTATCATTGCCTGTCCTTTTTCCCGTAAGAGTGAAAGTCTGAATACAGTTCTTTTTTTCAGCAGTATCAAAATCTATATCAGGTGTATAATCAAATCCGGAGCCAGTATTGGTGAATGATATTTCATTGCTGTGAAGCTTCAGACCGCTGGTGATAAATTTCTCCTTATACTGTTCGGAAACAGGCACATTATAGTCGACCTCTCCCGGTTTAGGCAACCTGAAAGTAACCTCACAGTAATAGTGGATATTATTGTTTATTTGAAGATAGGGAATTCTACCCCTGTCACTTTCTTTATTCAAAGAGATACCGGAAATAACATCATTACCGTCCAGGTTCTGATAGTTTTCGCTGTAGTTCCAGTCGCCGAGAGTGCTGTACCAGTTTCTCGCGGTTTTGTCGGCATTCAGTTTCGAATCGTCCGCCCACGGCTCAACCCAGTCAGCCGGTTTCATTTTATCGGTAACTCCGTTCTTCTTTGCCTCGTCTGCAGATCTGTAAAAAGTGCCGTAATCCGTATTCTTGGTGCCTGTTTCACTTCCGTTTTTTGCCCATTTAAATTTGAATTCGGGTATGAGGCCCTTGGGCACATCACCTAACAACTCGGCTTTTACAAAAGCAAAATAAACCGAATTTGAACCGGAGCCCGCGTCATTGGTTTTAAAAGATTTGCCGTCGGCACTCGTGCTTTTGCCCCAATGGTCGGTTCCGGATGTGCCGCGGTAAACAAGCTTTGCGGTGACTCTGACGGAATAATCAGCTTCAAACATCTGCGCCTCAACAAGATCATCGGCAAAAACCACGGGGAAGCCCGCCTCCGCGTATGACTTAAGCTGATCCATAACATTGCGCGAAATATCGTTGCCGGTGGTTCTCAGGTCAAACTCATGATTAGGCCAGATAAAGGAGGTGCTGAAGCTTCGCCCCTTACCGAGTATTGAAGTGTAATCGGCATCAAGAAGGCCTGCGAGTGTTTTGCCCTCAACGGTTCCGGAAACCATATCAACGAAGTTATCATCATATTTTATGTTGCCGGATGTGTAGGCATCACCTATGCTGGTATAAAGTTTGTTTTTGATTTCCACTCTGGTGTCATTGTAATCAATATTATATGATCCGCTTCTGTATGACGCCTGCTTTTCGAGATTGCCTATGGCAGCGCCGATATAAACCAGATCATAGTTTTCAACTATCTTTGCTCCCGTGCCGTTGAGCTCGGCAGTTGACATACGGGTGAGAGTGATATAATCCTTGGCGTTTTCTTCTGTTATGGTTACTCTGTTGCCGTTTTTATCAACGAGAATCTTATCTGGGAGCCACTGAGACCCGATGATATACTCATCAATATAAGATTTGTTAGGCACGGTTTCATGAGAGTATGGATTATAATACTCTTCCTGTGGATCGTTGGTGTAAGGCTCAATATCAAGCACTCTGAAATTACGCAGAGTGCCCATAATACGCCTGCCCTTGTAGTTGATTATGCAACGGAAGCAGGACGCTTCATTGGTAAAGGAATTGGGCAGTTTGTTGCCGGTGCCTCTTATATTGTTTTCATAATCAATCTGATACTGGACATCATAGTAGGGCGATGATTCGGAATCTGCATTAGGAATGACGGTTGTAATCTCTTTTGTGGCAATTGAACTTGCAGTGCCACCTATATCCGCGGGGTTGAAAGCATATATGTTGGCGCTGACACCGCCGCCGATAATGGAAACTCCGCCGTTTTCCGTGGCCTTGTCAATAAGCTCATTAACAAGCGAAAACAAAACGGGCTGTTCGGTTTCAGAAATGCAGTAATTATTGACAGGGTTTGTATCAATCAGGCGCGCGTCAACTGCCACGGGAACTTTGTAAGTGCCTCCCGCAGCATCCAGAATTGCATCTTTGACTTCCTCAGTTATATCCTCCGTAAATCTTGTAATACTCGGCGCGGAACTGATTGAAGTACCCGTGCCGGCGGAAATTACAAGCATATTGGCAACCTTTACCTCACCGAGCAGAGATTCCGTATTATTAAGAGATTCGGGGGTTACTGTTTTAACAGTTACAGAAAAATTATCCGTTCCGGTGACATAGTCCAGAGCGTTCATCTTGAAAAGATCATTGTTTGTAAAAACATTTGAGAAGTATGCCGTATCGGTGTAAGCGGTTATATAGTCGGACCCTTCCACATTGGGCTTAAAGATGTAATCGCTTTTGCCGTCGCCGGTATAAGTGTATGTTTTGTCAAGCGCTTTAAAATACCCGCCTCCGTCTTTTCTCTGCTTGAAGGCGAGATTTGATGTGCCCTCCTCACGCTTAACTTTTGCGCGGTAGGTGTGATATTCGTCACGGGTTTCCGTAACAGGCAGAAGAGTTTCGGGCTTGTCATCACTGCCTGTAATAACATGATTATCGTTGATTGTAGCTGTATAGTATCCGCCCGCCATGGCTTTATCATAATCAATTTCCAATTCTTCAGCACTGTCAACTCCCGCGACACCTACACATTTGTATGTCCCCGGTTTTTTCGAATCTTCTTCATAAATACCTACGCCGTTAAAATCCATTGTTTCCCAGTCTGAAGCAGAAATCGAAGTGAAAGTAAGATCATACCAGTAATCGTTCGCCGTATCGGCATAGGTCTCATCGGCATAAATGAATCTGTCGGTATCCTGCTCATAGCCGCGCGGCTCGCCGATATATATGTTTGAGAATTTGGCAGTTGTGTTTTTACTCTTTACGCCGAGGCAGAGCTGAAACTGCGAAACACCCTCGGGAGCAGTGAAAGAGAAAGTGTAATGCTTGCTCTCGGTTAATTCATCGGGAATATCGGATTGAATTGATGAGAGCGACAGCAAGCTTGCCGTGCTTGAAAGTGTTGGAATTGAAGTAGAACCCCATTTATATGTAACAATATAAAGATGAGCTTTTTTGCCGTCTGTAATATCAAGGTCAAATGAAATTTCATAGGTTTTTCCGCCTTCAATGCAATCCTGCTTATAGCCGTAACCGGTTGCATATGAGGTGTACATACCTGTAGTGTTTGTGCCCAGAGTATCGGACACTATGGTAACCGAATTATCATCAAACTCTATATAGTCTTTTGCTGTAAGAGCGCCTAAAGCAGTAAGACCGGTAAGAGCGGGAAGGTTATTATAGTAATAAATCGGCTTTCCGTTTGCGTTATTTTCATTTTTTAAGTAGAACTGTGATTTCCACCTGGCAAAATCAAATATTGACTGCGCAATGCTGTAGCTTGCGTTCATCTTATAGTCACCGGTATTAAGAGCAGCGATATACTCCGGCGTACCTTCCTCATAACCCTCGGCAGGGCTGACAAATTTTCCGTATACAGTGTCACTGTCGGCAGAGGCTAAGCTAAGCATTAAAAGGCGCTTTGCTCCCTCAAGAGGACTGCCGTCGTCGGCAACTTCCCCTTTATAGTAAAACTCACCGTCATTCGCCCGTGTTACTTCCCATGGGAAATACTCTATATACTGGTCTCCGTCTCCTTTGGTAAGAGGATAGCCAGTAGAATTCTTATCGCCGATTATACCTTTACCCGAAAGATCAGAATAAACGTCTCTCATATAGTTCTTACGGTCATTCCTATTCCAACCCTCAACCTCTGCGGCTTTGCGCGCAAAAATATCCAGCGGTTCATTGCCGGCGGCAAGATAACCCATAGTCGTCTGCTCGGCATCGGGAACAAGCTCAATCACCTCAAAGCTGGACTTGTTGTTCAGGGTATCTCTTTTAAGAGATTCGATATAATCGAACGACTTAAAAGCAGCTGACTGAACCGTAAACAAAGGCCCCACAGCCGTTGCGGCAAGCACAACAGCCAGAGTGCCCGAGACAGCCTTTTTCATTTTTTGCGGCACTTTAATCTTTCTCATTATTTTTGCCTCCTTACACGATATAACACGATATACAGGGAAAGGGATTAACCCCCGGATAAAGTATCAACCAAAGCATCTAAATAAGATTCGCTCTCCCCTTTTTCCTTAATATAGACGGGGGGATTCCGGAAAGAGAAAATCTGACTTGTTGAAAATTGTTTATTACCATCTGACACTGTGAGTGTCAGCTTAACAGCGCTTGCGTTATCGCCTGAAAGAGACGGTATTATCTCTGCAACAAAGCCCGAAACATCCGAGCAGAATGGATCGCCTGTAAAATTATTAAGCTGAGTCTTTGCTGAGCTTATCGGCGAACTTGAAAAATAGATTTTATTATCACTTGTATCAAGGCGAAAGGCATACACCGTGTCGCCGTCTGCGAAATAGATAACACTGTTGCCATAGCCCGACTCTTCAGCGTCATCAGCAGGTTCGGCAGGATCCTCAGCGGGGCCTTCGGGATCTTCGGGGTCTTCAGAATCGTCAGAATCATCTGCGACCTCCGAAGCGCCGTCATCCTGTTTTGTAATACCTGCACTGCACATCATAAAATACTGCTGAAACTGTGCCATAGCCGTCTGAGATTTATACTGCAGATTAATCTGCCTGCTTGTGGTGGTATAAATGTTTGAACCGGCGGAAACAGTTGCTATAACAGTAATCATCACAAGCGAGAGCAAGGCAAAAGCAATAATCAACTCTGCAAGCGAGAAGCCGGTATTGCTTCGCGCAAACCTATTAAATTGTTTATTTTTCTTAGTCATAAGCAAATCACCCGTTTTTACCGGATTTTACAATAACTCATGCTCGCCGGTGGATTTATATATCTTAATAGTATGTTTTGAATAGAAATTGAAAACAATATCGGCAGCTGTGTCGCTGACACCGGTTCCTAGCACCAAGGTGTCTCCCGATTTAAGGCTTTTAACCCTGCCGGTATCCATGCTGAACTCAAGGCGTATCTGACCGCCTGATAAAATATCTGTCTCTCCGCAGGTGATATGCAGCTTGTCATTGCCGATTTTATCCTGCACATCGTACGCTTCATCAGCATCATAAAATGTGCCGGATTCACTGTTGTACTTTATTTCGTGGAGCTCACATTTATAGCAATTGTTTGCGGTATCAAACTTAATAATCAAACAGTTTTTTGTACCGCTGAGAGCGTTCACTTTGCTCTGAGCAATCATCGCGTCAATGGTTTTAGCAGCCTTATACGAGCGGGCGTGAAGGGCGCTTGTAGCTGCACCGCCCGCTACGCCGGCAGCAATTAGTATAATTGCAGTAACGGCAATCAGTTCAACGAGAGAGAAGCCGAGATTATTTGTTTTTTTCATATTGCTTCACCCCCGATTGAAAGTTAAGAATTATAAGTTGTGAATTATAAATTGCACCTTCGGTGCATGAATCGGCTTCGCCGTGAATCACCTTGGGCATTAATTAAATTGCTTGGCAATTCATTGTGGGGACTTCGTCCGTTTTATTTCGTCCACACTCGGCGCTTCGCGCCACCCTCTCCGATCGTGGAGAGGGCCAATGCTCCGCATATCACGCCTTGCCGTGAAGCGTTTATCATATGAATACCAACTGCTTTGAGTAAAGCAAAGTACATCCTTGTCGGTCGGGCCGAAAGTGCGGAAAAATCTGTTTATTCAAATAAACCGACAGCCAAAAGCTAATCTATAAATTATTATTCGTCTGTGATTATTCTCCAGTTGCGGTAACCGACAAGATCTGTCACTGCCCAAGCTGTTGCTTCCTGAGATTCAACAGCGTCCATATCTTCAAGAAAATCGGTTATACTGTCACCGTCACTTGATGTTGAAACAGCTGCAGCAGAAACTCTTTCGTGATCTTCGTTAAGCTTAGCTCCGTTCTTGAGCTCAAGATTGCCCTCTGCCGCAATAAGGCCGTTGAAATTGACGCCGTCAACAACTATATCACCTGTTGAGATAATAAGGCAGACATTGTCGGGATTTGCCTCCTGAACAACCTCACCGTCAACCTTTATAACCTTGGTTTTTGAGCCGTTTGATTCGATTTCGGTTATCTCCACATCTCCGTTAGCGGCAACAGCAACTATCTGATGCGTATCTGAGCTGAAATATGTTTCGCTTCCGCTGAGATCATGAAGGTCTTCGGAAAGGATAAACTCAAGCGGATTGCCTTCTTCACTGTCTTCGATATTTGCGCGACCCAGTGTTGTTTTGAGAATGTCATACTGAGATTGGTATGTCTCCGCCAAGCCGACATAAAGATCAAATTCACTTTCCGGAGTATAGCCTGAAAGCTGGCTGCTCTCAAACGGGAAATATCCTCTCGAAGTGACTGTGGGAGCGTTTGCATCATAAGATGCTTTTATAATAGTATTTTCAAAATCAATACTGCGTTTCATATAAGCATCTATTATCTCGGGATGAGCACTGTAATAATCTCTGAAAAACTCGGTTGCCTTGGCAGGGGTTTCAAATTTTGCAAACGCATAAACCATAAGATCAGATGAACCCGGGAATTGCTCGCTGTCAATTTCAACATCGATAATGCCGTAATCTGCGGCAACCTTTTTACCCAATACATACACATTTTCGTCAAGCTTGAATCCGTCCGAAGAATATTCTTCACTCGGACTTTGAATTGACTGGAACTTGCTTATTTCCATTTTTTCCGGATTTGTATAAAGCTGAGTGCGGTTGTTTTGATAAATATAGTAAACCATTTCAGACGGAAGCAAATATACCTTTTGATTTTCTTTTGCAGACAAAGATTCACCGGTAGCGATGTCGGAACTATTATAATGAGAGCTTATAAAAGCACGACCGGCAAGAATAAGGCTGTCAAGGCCGCTGAAATCGAACTTAACGCCATTGCTATTGCCTTCTGCTCCTCTGTGATTGACTATAATTGAACTCGATTTTGATGAATCGGTTTCGCTGTAACCGAAGCCGAAATAATGTCCGACAAGTTTAACACTCGCGTTAGCTCCTTTAATTTCCAAGTCATTTGCAACACGGATATCACCTGAAAGGTCGGCTACACCGAATGGACCGACAATTATATTATTTGCCCAGAGAGTACTTCCGTCTTCAAGGATAAAACGGTCACTGCCATTAATTCCATCAACATTTATATCTCCCGGAGTAATAAACGAGGAGTTGTCCTGTCCCAATGCTTTTTTAAAGGTCATGGTTGAGCCGGAACCGGTTAGTAGCGCATCGCCGAAATATGCTCCGCCTTTTATGCTGCAGTCGCCCTGACCGGCCACCTGAACAAGATTACCCTTAATAATGCAGGCGTTTTTCGCGATGCCTATGTCCGCCATAGACTGGTTGCTGTAAGGAATAGAGGGATAATCAATGGCAATATCGGTTTCAACCTTTGTGATTCGCTCGTTTTCATCTCCGGTATCTTTAACAAATGTAATAACAACGCCCTTGAGAATAATCGGCTCCGGCTTCTCACTTGCCACAATTTCGTTTGCAAGATTAAGAGCAACACCTTTGCCGCTCGCGTTCAAAGCCGCATCGTTTGATTCTATGGTGATTGCGCCTGATTCATCATCAACTATCATAGCCCTGAGAACATTGAGGTTGTATGTGCCGGCTTCTTTATCGAAAAGCAAACCTTTGGGATCGACAGCAGTCGGTTCAACATATTTTCCGCCGTCAATATAAGGACCGCGCCAGCTTAAAACACTGTCACGATATTGCTCACGGAACTCAACACTGACATTTGAACCGAAGTCGTTATAGCGTATAAGAGTGTTATCATATGCATCCAATATGGCATCGGAGCAGATATCCTGAATGCCGGCATTAAGCTGCTCGGCAACCGACGAAGCATCATAGAACACCTGCTTGCCTTTTCTTTCGGAGTCACGCATCATAAAGTTGGTATGCGAAAGGGTAAGAATCAAGGTGCCGAAAGCCGCAAGAAACATCACTGCCACAAGAATTGTGACAATGCCCGCGCCTTTGTTGTCAAGTTGTTTAAATAACCTGCGCTTCATAAAACTACCTCCGATGGGTATTTAAAAAGACTATTTCAGCCTGCTTGCCTTCAGCTCGCATATCGGTTTTGCATCTTCGTCGTCAGCCTTACCGCTGTTATAAATCTCAATGGTTACATTATAAAGCCTGTTTTCGGGCGCTGTTTTAACAAGCTGATTTCTGAGCATTGAAGGAAGGGAGAAAAAGAAGTAACCAGAACTGTGGGGCGATTTGATTTTATATTCATAATCACCGAGTATTGCCTGTGAACTGTCACCGATCTGCCTGTGAGCATTGGTATAAACATTCATCATTTTATCGGTGGGATTGCCGAAACTGTCAAGTTCTATCGTGTAATTTTTATTGTGATATTCGCTGATTGAAAATTCATAATTACGGTCCTTGTTTAGATAATCATCACGAACCTGAGCACTGACTGCTTCGTCGAGAATGCTATAATAAGTGCCTTCATCGGTTTTAATCATAGGCACCTGCTTAACAAGGAAAAGCTTGAATTTTAAAGGTGGATTGTCATTATTTTTATCGATATTTATTATTATTTCTTCTGCCGACACTCCGTCGTAAAACGGATAGTACATAAGGAAGCAGGCGACTTCCTCATCATAAGATGAAATCGGATCTATGCTGTATTTGAAGGGTTCGTTCATAGGCGGTTCTGTCAGAGTATCATAACAGTCTGTTTCTCCTTCGTCAGGTAAATCAAAATAATACTGATATTCAAAAACCAAAGAGGCCCTCACATTAACTTTTAAAATTTTATGTGTAAGAGGGTCACGCTCAGGCTCCGACGTAACATCAATGATAATAGACCTGTCACGCGTAATATTTTTAGCACCGGGATACAGAAATAGAAAGTCCTGATTTGCTTTGTCATCAGGGTTCTGGCTTGTAATAAACGGTTGTGAATAAATATGCAAGCGCATCTCAGAGTACTGAGCTATTGATTTGCCGTTTACAGTCCATAAACTGCGATTGACATCGGTGTCTCCTTCGCGCTGATAAATGGCTTTTTCGTTACCGACCGGGTCAAAAAGAACCTTGGCGTCAAGTTTCTTATCCTCATATCCCAGATCAAAGCCTCTGATAATAATTTGCGAACCGTCGGCACTGACTGTGGTATTTCCGGAACTGATACCGCCGAGCATATCGAGGGCAAAAACATCAGTCATATGATTGCTCTCATCCTTGCCGCGCACAGCATCAACACCGCATGCAACAATTGTCTCCTGAATATTCTGCGCAACGGCAGTGGCTTCGCCGATTTTGCGTGACCTGCGTGTAATATCAGCTCCGAGAGTAAAAATCTGCAAAAGCGGAAGCACAACAATTGCCAAAAGAGCAACAGCAAGAAGTAATTCAACAAGGGAAAAGCCCTTGTTGTTTAGTTTTTTGCATATCAAAGCACTTTTCCCCTTTCTTTTTTATCTTGATGCCGTACCGAACGGGTCACTGTTACCGAGAGAAACATCAGGCACCGGTACAAAGACATATTCGCTACCGTCATAAGTTATGTAGTACTTGGAAATTTTAAAGCTTGTCTGCAATTTAGCGCTCTCAGAATCATAGGTTAGACCTACGCTCTCAACAAAAGTAATTTGATTTGTTTTTTCGTAGATGTACTTTAGAGCATCTTTAAACTGAGCATAAGTCATATTTGCCGAAAAAGAAGCGCCCGAACGGAAAGATTGAATCGTTACGCTCTTATCCTCGGCAATGCACGGAAACTCTCCTAGAAAACTGTCCGCATCTATACTAACAGAACTAAGATTGGTACCCAGCTCTTCATTCATCGTCTTTATATACATCAGGAAATCTTCGCTGTTCATACCGCGGGGAAGTGTAACAAGAATACCGTCAATTGTGTTTTTTGAATCTTCGATGCCTTTCTCGTAGGTCTGAATATTGCTGTGGTAGCCCTTAAGCTCATTTACATAAACCGATTGCTTACCGGCTTCCTCCTGCACGGCGAGGGTCTTTTCCTGGATTTTCTGGAAGCCAAACATATAGGCTGCGAGAAAAATCACAATACCGACAACAAGAAAGAGAATATTTTTTGTTTTGGTAGGCAGGCCTTTGACCTTTGCGATAATATCTTTGAAATTCATGTTATTCATCTCAACGCCTCCTTACATTACATCTTCAGCCGTGGTCGCTTCGGTAGTGGGAGCCGCCGTGGTGGTGGGCAAGGGATAATTGCAGGTTATAGTGAAACTGACAAGGCCCATTCCTTCATCGACTT
Source organism: Clostridiaceae bacterium (assembly GCA_016282855.1). Classification (GTDB taxonomy): domain Bacteria; phylum Bacillota; class Clostridia; order Oscillospirales; family Acutalibacteraceae; genus CAG-177. Next base: position 14,282 of record JAEELT010000089.1, read on the forward strand.
GCCGGACTATATCACTGACATGAATCACTTCAATCGATTCAAAAGATCTGAACTGTCTGATAATAACAGCTGCTTCGTTAAATGAAGGCACACGGACATTAAGAACTACACCGTCATTGGTACAGTCTGCAGTGAGGACAGAAATAGCCGATGGCATTTTTTTCTCAAGCTCAGTAAAGAAATCGTAAAGATATTTGTTGTGCGTATCTGCGCCGGCGACAAAGTCCTCGATGTTACGCTTTCCGGCTTCGTACATATTGTACTTGTTGTAAATCTCCTCCGCGTACTGCAGGGATGAGATGCTGGCGTTGAGGTCATCAAGCTCTTTATTGGCGGAGCGGTTCTGGAACACGGCAAAGCCGACCAGGAGAATCGCAAGGCCGGTAAACGCCGCGAGGGCAATGTAGCCCGCGTTCTTGTCGCCGAGAATGGTCTGCTTGCCGCTCTGACCCGTCTTCTGTAGATACTCTTTGGGAAGGAGACTGAGGGGGGCGAGACGAGCTCCCAGGCAGTTGATATAGAGTGAGATGTCGTCAACGCTGTTGGCGAGGCCCTGAATGTTTTCAAGCTCCTCAAGCCAAACGGTTTCGGCGCCGACAGACTCCTCAACCTTTTCTTTGAGCTCGGCGAGGTGCGCGCAGGAACCCATAAGCACGACTTTCTCGACGACCTTGTCGCCGTAGTCGCCGCTGTTGAAGAAGTCAAGGCTTCTGGCAATACCCATTACAAGGCGGGTGAAATACTCGTCAAGACCTTCGGTGTCTGCCTCGGTCTCGGGCTTTTCGACTGAAACGCTCAGCTCAGCCAGGCAGTCAAGATACTCTTCGTCCGGTCTGCCCTCAAGGCCCATATAGCGGCACACCATATCGTCGCCGCCCACGGAGAGAGAACGCTGCATAAGAAGCCTGCTGCCTTCCATGAAGGTAACAAACGCCGAATCGGCATCAACCGTGACATACATCACAACCCCCTCGGAGCCGAGGCCTTTGAGCACCTGATACTGCGAGTTGCCGGCAAAATCGAGCGAGTTGATTATGAGACCGGATGCCTCCGCGAGGCTGGTATAACCCTCAATGATGGTGGAAGGAACGGCATAAACCATAACGCGGCTTTCGGTCTTGGTGGTATCAAGCACGGTGTAAGAAACAACATACTTGGAAATATCAACCGGGAAATAATCGGAAGCGTTGGTGTTGATGATGTTTTTTACCTGGTCCTTTTTTACGGCAGGCACGGTGACCTCACGCATTGCAATCTTGGAAGAAGCAATTGACATAACCGTGTCATTGAGTGAAATGCGGCGCAGGGTAAGCTGGTCTCTGATTTTTTCGCCGAGTATGGCGGGGTTAACGACCTGGCCGTCAACAACAGCGCCGTCGGGTGTAGCGAACACAAACGCGTCGCTGACCTGGAAGGACTTGCCCTTGCTGACCGTCATGCACATTTTGACCATGCGCTTGCCGAGCTCGATGTTAAGGACTTTGGAAGCCAATTTACATCACCCTTTACTGTGTGTATTTGAGAGGCGGAGAGCAAAAGTGCCGTCAGGGTACACTCCGCCCATAGTTATCTCGACTATATTATATATGCGCACGCCTTAAAAGTCAATATAAGGATATCGTACAGAATAAAAAGAGGAAAGTTTTTGTCAAAAGTACACAACAACAACCTGCCCGAATACAGCACTTTTACTTTTATTAATTTTTTCAATGTTGCGAAAATGTTACGGAATTTTTTCATAAAAAAAAGGAACTGCCCGCACGTACAAAAAAAATCCGTGTGTAACAGTTCCTGAAATATGTGTGATTTTTTGATTCTTTATTCGGCCGCTTTTTTTATGATTCCGAGAGCTTTGATGAGAAGATCATCGGGTATGTTTAGCGCGGGAAGCAGACGGACTTTATCCTTTGCGGTAAGGCACAAAACGCCGTTTTCAATGCATTTTGCCACCACCTCGGCAGCGGGACGAACGGTTTTGACGCCTATCATAAGGCCCATGCCGGAGATGCCCTCTGTGCCGGGCGCACCGGCGAGGGTTTCAAAGATGATTTTACTTTTTCTTCTGACACCTTCAAGCAGAGCGGAATCAATGCGTGAAAGTATGCTGAGAGCACCTGCGCAGCACACGGGATTGCCGCCGAAAGTTGACCCGTTGTCACCGAAAGAAAAGATATTTTCGACCTTTTCGCCCAGCAGAGTAGCGCCCAGCGGCAGGCCGCCCCCGAGCCCCTTTGCTGTGGTAACAACATCGGGATCAATGCCGTAATTCATATATGAGTAAAGCGCTCCGCTCCTGCCGTTGCCGGACTGCACCTCATCGATAATCAAAACAATATCGTTGGCTTTGGCTAGGTCGGCAACCTGCTTTACATAGCCCTCATCGAGAGCAATAACTCCGCCCTCTCCCTGTATGCATTCCATCATTATTCCGGCTGTTTTATTCTCCGAAACAGCCTTTTTGAGAGCTTCAAAATCGCCTGCGGGAACCGAAACAAAACCCGGTGTCATAGGCTGAAAAAGCTCGTGAAATTTATCCTGCCCGGTTGCCGAAAGAGTGGTGATTGTTCTGCCGTGAAAGCTGTTTACAAGGGTGATTATTGTGAAATAATCCTCCCCTTTTTTCTCGCTCGCGTATTTCCTTGCAGCCTTGATTGCGCACTCGTTTGCCTCCGCGCCGGAGTTTGAAAAAAACACTTTTTTCATCCCGGTCTTTTCGCAGAGCATCTTCGCAAGAAGAGCGCAGGGCGAGGTGTAATAAAGATTTGAAGTGTGCTGCACCTTACCAATCTGGTCGGTAACGGCTTTCTGCCACTCTTCATCGGCTATGCCGAATGATGTGACGCCTATTCCCGAGCCCATATCTATGTATTCCCTGCCTGTTTCATCCCATACGATTGAGCCCTTGCCGCCTGTTATCTCAACGGGAAAACGCTTATATGTTCCCGCCACGAACTCTTTATCGATTTCCTTGATATTCATGCGTTTTCACTTCCTCTGAACATTGTGCCCGCGCCCTCGTTGGTGAGCAGCTCTATGAGTATTGAGTGGGGAATTCTGCCGTCCATTATTACCACGTTTTTCACTCCGTAGTTTATGGCGTTGACGCAGCACTCCACCTTAGGAATCATTCCGCCGCTTATAACTCCGCTTTCGCGCAGTTTTCCGGCTTCCTCCACCGTCATCTCCTTGATGATTGTCGAGGGGTCATCCTTATTGCGGAGCACACCCTCAATATCGGTCATCATAAGCAGTCTTTCGGCTCCGAGCGCGCCGGCAATATGCGCCGCGGCGGTGTCGCCGTTTATGTTATATGTATTGCCGTCCTCATCGCAGGCAATGGTTGAAATAACGGGAATATAACCTCTGTCCAGCAGGTCGGAAACAGGCTGAATATTGACCTTTGTGATTTCTCCGACATAGCCGAGGCGGGTGTCCTTTGCCTTTGCCTCGATAAGCTTTCCGTCAACTCCTGAGAGCCCGATTGCCTTGCCTCCCTTGACATCGAGAAATTTTACAAGGCTCTTGTTCACTCTGCCGGCAAGCACCATTTCAACTATGTCAACGGTTTCCCTGTCGGTGACCCGCAGGCCGTCAACAAACTCCGGCTTCTTGCCGAGCTTGTCCATAAGGTTGGTGATTTCGGGGCCTCCCCCGTGAACAAGCACAACCTTTATGCCTATGAGATTAAGCAGCACCATATCTTCCATCACCTGCTGCTTGAGCTCCTCATTTATCATTGCGTTTCCGCCGTATTTAACAACTACGGTTTTACCCACAAAACGTTTGATATAGGGTAAGCATTCTATAATAATACCGGCTATTTCGGCATTTGTAAGTGTTTCGGCCATAGTATTCACCTCAGGTACGGTAATCACCGTTTATTTTTACATAATCGTATGTCAGATCGCAGCCCCAGGCTTTTGAGTGAGCCGTGCCGCTGTTGAGCTCCACAAGGATTTCTATCTCCTTTTCAAGAAGGATTTCCTTGGCTTTTTCCTCTGAGAAATCAACTCCGGAACCATTTTTGCACACAACGATTTCGCCCTTGCCGCTTCTGAATGAAACATCGATTTTGTTCACATCCACATCGGCCTTGCTGTAGCCTATTGCGCACAGCACTCTGCCCCAGTTTGCATCCGCTCCGAACATGGCGGCTTTAAGCAGAGAAGAGCAGATAACACTCTTTGCAACCGTCTTTGCGCACTCTGTATCCTCAGCTCCGGTAACGATACACTCAAGAAGCTTTGTAGCCCCTTCGCCGTCGCCCGCGAGCATCCTGCAAAGTGAAACCGTAACGGTATTGAGAGCTTTCATAAACTCGGTGAAATCCTCACCCTCGCTTTTGATTTCTTCGTTGCCTGCAAGGCCGTTGGCTATTACACACACCATATCGTTGGTAGATGTGTCGCCGTCAACGGATATCATATTGAAAGTGTTTGCTATATCTCCGGAAAGCGCCTTCTGAAGCATTACGGATGAGATTGACACATCGGTAGTGATAAACACAAGCATGGTCGCCATATCGGGATGAATCATTCCGCTGCCCTTGGCAATACCGCCTATACGGCAGGTCTTGCCGCCGGCCTCAAACTCAATGGCAATCTCCTTTTTTACCGTATCGGTGGTCATTATTCCCTCTGCCGCGCTCGAGCTGCCGTCTTTTGAGAGAGACGCTTTGAGAGCGCCGATACCCGCCGCAATCGGCTCAATTTCAAGCGGCTGGCCTATTACGCCCGTTGAGGCCACAATCACATCGTCCCGGCTAATGCCGAGCTGCTCCGAAAGCAGTGCGCTCATCTGCTGAGCGATTTCAATACCGTTGGCATTGCAGGTGTTCGCGTTGCCGCTGTTGCAGATAACCGCCTGTGCTCTGCCGTCTGAGAGATGCTGCTTTGTAACAATAAGGGGGGCTCCCTTAACGAGATTCGTTGTATAGACTGCCGCCGCGGTGCCGGGCACCTCGCTGAATATCGCGGATAAATCTTTTTTATCTTTGTTTTTGCGGATACCGCAGTGTATTCCTCCTGCGTAAAAGCCTTTTGCGGCGCATACGCCGCCTTCCACCGTCTTCATTTCCATTCTCCTTTAAGGCCCGTTCTGCCGTCAAGACCCATAAGTATATTCATATTCTGTATCGCGGCGCCGCTTGCGCCTTTGCCGAGATTGTCAAATCTCGAAACGAGAAGTATTCGCTCCGAGTTACCGGCAACGCTGACAAGCATATCGTCTCTGCCGGAGAGAACATCGGCATAAAGGAAGCTCTCTTCGCCGCATCCGGCAAACCTTACGAGCCCGCCCTTATCATTGTAGTAAGCGCTGTATATTTCTGCAATGTTTCCCGCATTGCAGCCGATACTGTCCGCAAAAAGAGACACGGTAACTTCCATTCCGGAGTAGTATGGAGCTACAATCGGGCAGAATACCGGAGCTTTTTCAAGAGCGCAGATTTTTTTCATCTCGGGCAAATGCTTGTGGCTCTGAGACAATCCGTACATTCCCGGCGACTCAAGCTTCTTTCTGTTTTCAGGATTCTCATAATCGGCTATCATCTTTTTTCCGCCTCCGGAATAGCCCGTGAGAGAGAAACAGGTAAGCTGCGCGTCTTTTGCTATTACGCCTGCCTCAACCAGCGGAGCGACAAGCGCGATGAATCCGCTTGCGTGGCAGCCCGGATTGGCAATTCTTGACGAAGCCGCTATTTTATCTTTCATCCCGGTAAGCTCAGGGAAACCGTAAACCCACGAGTCATCTGTCCTGTGCGCGGTTGAAGTGTCAATGATTTTAACATTGCTTCCCCGGGCAAGTTCAACCGCCTGCACCGCCGCCGCGTCCGGAAGGCAGAGAAAAGCGATATCCGCCCCGAAAAGAGCTTCTTTGACAGCGCTCTCATCCTTGCGAATTTCGTCGGGCAGTATGATGAGTTCAATATCTTCTCTTTTGCTTAGCCTTTCGTGAATTCTCAGCCCGGTTGTGCCGGCGCTGCCGTCTATAAAAACTTTTGTCATTTCAATTTCTCCATGCGGTATAATAATATGGAATAATAACAATACTCTAAAATAAAGTGTGTTAATCGGGATTATACAACCTTATATGCAATAAGTCAAGAAAAAATACAACATTTTTGAATATTTTCTCATTTTATGCAATATTATATGCATATTTCACCTTATTATCGGGTTTTTATACAATAAATTGTAAATTTTCTTTGCATTCCCTTCTCTCTTATTGAATTATATCAGCCGCGATGATATAATCTGTGTATAAAATAATCAGAGGTGATCATTGTGCTCAAAAAATTATCAGCAATTCTTCTCTGCGCCGTTATTGTGATTTCATTTGCCGCGTGCGGCAGCGAAAACGGCGAATCTACAACATCGGCAGCCGAAACAACGGCAGATACCGTTACACAGACGGCCACTGAATCTCAGACTCAGACTACAACGGAGCCCTCTACTGAGCCGGTAACCGAGACTGAAACCGAAACCACCGAGGAAACTACCGTAGAAACCACTACTGAAACAACCACACAGGCAACCACTGCCAAACCCACTACGACAAAACCCACTACCACAAAGCCTGTTACAACCACAAAAAAAGCCACCACGACCAAGGCAACAACAAAAGCGGCCACCACCTCAAAGCCGAAGCCCAAAGCCCCTTCGGGCAAGGCAGAGATAGTCGCTCTTTATAACTCCGCCACCCAAAGAGTCTCTTCAGCCAAACCCGGCTACACCAAAAACAGAGTAACCCAGCTCAATAATCTTCAGATGGGCGCGCTTTCGAGACTTGATGTAGTGCGCACTGCGGTAGGCGATTTTATGGGCGAGGGCACAACAAAAACCACCGTAACCAAAGGCAAATACAAAAGCAGCGACCTCAAGGTTTCAACACTCAAGGAAAGTGATGTCAGCGCTGCGACCTGCACGCTTTCATCCGACGGCAAATACTACGATTTAACCATTACGGTAAAGAACGAAACCAATCTGAGCAAAAAGAACAGCGCAATCGGCAGATTCACCGATGACTACAAAGACACCGAAGATATGAAAACCGGTATGGCCGAAGGCGGCGCGGGCGTTGACTCCATAGACCTCAAGTCAACAAGTGTTGTCATCAAAGCAAAGATAGATGCCGAAACCAAAAACTTTGTATCTCTCTCTCAGACTCTTAAAATGTCCGCTGTGTTCCATAATGTAAAATACAGCATTGTCAAAGTCAGCTCCGCCTCGGGCGAGCTTGTTACCCAGATTGACTACACGGGATTCAAATACTGATAACAGATTAATTATCCGGTCCGGTCCGGGCTTGCCGCCTGAGATCGGGCCGGATTATTTATGCCAAGTCAAGGCAAGGCCGTTCGTTTTCAGTAAAGGCGCGCGGTATTTCACTTGCCGGCAAACAAATTATCACTAAACCGGCGGTGAGCCCGCGGTTGCGTATGCGGGGAGCGCGATGCTGTGAAACAGCACAGCAAACATAGAAAAAACACTTATAGACACTGTGGCTTTATTATTTACTCTTTTTCGGCAAAACGTGGTAAGATCCGGGTGATTCCACTTGCGTTATCGCACATCATAAACAAAAACGCAACACGCTCTCTTAGGTTTTTTGTTAATTATGCCTTGACATAATTATTAATGAATATTATAATATTAGCCGTTGGGTTTGGCTATGACGTTCCTTGAGAGCGCATAGCCAAATCAACTGATTACACTTTTACGCACCTTCTGCGCAAATATCGGAGGAACCTCAATTGAAAAAAGCAATCTCTGTTTTACTCGCACTTGTTTTTGTTCTCAGCTTAAGCATTACGGCCTTTGCCGACAGCAGCAAACTCAGCTATGTTGTGCTGGGTGATTCAATCGGAGTCGGCTCGGGCATAGTTAATTCAGGCGAAGCCTGCTACGGCAAAATTGTTGCCAACACCAACGGTTATATATATTCAAACTACGCGGTTGACGGTGCCACCACCTCCGACCTTCTTCGCAGAATAAACGAAGAAAGGGTCGCCGGAGCAATCAAAAGCGCCGATATTATTAACATTTCCATAGGCGGCAACAACTTTATCAAAAGCAATCTTTTCTGGCTGCTTATGACAATCCCGTTCGGCAATATGAATAAAGTAAATCAGATTATCGACGGCATAAAAAATGACCTTGAGCAGATAATACCGGCAATCAAAAAAATGAACCCCGATGCCGTTATTCTTCTCCAGACGCTGTACAACCCCTGGAAGGGTAAAGCTCTCGAAGGCATTTATCAGAAGGGCGTTGACGCCCTCAACAGCTGTTACAGGGAGTACCTTGCCGACAACCCCGGCGCGTATGAGCTGGTGGATGTATGCTCGGCTTTCGCTTCGCAAAGCAATGACCTGATAGCGATTGACACCATCCACCCGAATGCCGAAGGAAACAAGTTAATAGCGAAGGTTGTGCTCAGAAAGCTGTATGACCTCGGTCTCGGCACCAAGACGGAGCCGGTGATTCTCGCCGAGCCGATTGACAGAATCCCCTCTGATATGTCCGAGATAGTAAGAATGATAATGTACTATGTAAACCTCTTTATCTGAGTTTTTTAACCGACAATTGAGACTATCGCCCGTAAACCGGTAATAACATAATGTAAATACCGATTTGCGGGCTTTTGATTAAATGAGTAAAGGACGGTGACGGTTTGGGCGCTGTTGAAAAAGTCAAGGACGGAATATCCGATTTAAGAATGTACTGGCGTCAGCCGCGTCCGGGTGAATATGTTCCCTACCGTGAGGTGGTTATGCTATCCATCGGCTGGATGGCTCTGCTGATGTCAATATCCTGGACCATCGGATTCGGCGTGGGCAATCAGTTCACCGGTATGACACTCAAAATGAACAACACCGAACTGCTTGTGATGAGCTATATCTGCACAGGCATCGGCTACCTCACCACTCCGCTCAACGCCTACATAGTTGATAACCTGCGCTCCTCCGACGGCAAATACAGGGTGTATATAAAGCTCGCGGTGCCATCTATGATTCTCACCCTCATTTCTCTCTGGCTCCCCTATGAAACGGTGAGAGATTCCGGGCGTTTCGGCAGATATATAATGATAATCATGCTGTTTCTCATCGGTCAGGTTCAGGGCTATATACAGGGCTGGGTCAACACGGGTGTTACCAATATGGTGCACGTAATGACTCCCAACACCCAGGAACGCACCAAGATTATGGCCATCACAAGCATTATTTATTCCATGGGCTATACGATAACCAACATATATTTCCCGCTGATGGTTGACGTGCTCGGCGACAACGGAGATAAATACAATATGCGCTATTTCCGCGGCGCCTACACTCCCCTTTCCCTGCTGATGCCGCTGGTGCTGCTGGCGTATTTCGGCACAAGGGAACGGCTTGTGCTCCCGAAGAGCCGTATTACCCGCATGAGCTTTACAAACTCGATGCGCGCGGTAGCGGGCAACAAGATATTCTGGATAAAATGCGCCGACGGCTGGAATGATTTCCTGGAAGGCGCAAAAGGAAATGTATGGGAATGGATGGTTTACCGTGCCCACATTATGAAAAGCACCACCTACGGCCTGCTCAACACCATTTCATACAACGCCAATTTCTGGGGTATGCTGTTCTCCCCCTGGTTCATAAAACGCTTCGGAAAGCGTAAAATCAAGATATTCAAAAACATTGCGCAGGTTTTTCTTATAGCTTCATATTTTCTCTTTTACAAAACCCGGTTTGCCGCAATAGGTCTGTTCATAGTTTATACCATAGACAGGTTTGTTGACACCGGCAATGTTATTGACTCCGCTATAGAGTCCGATATGAGAGACAATCAGCAGTATCTTATAGGCGAAAGAATAGACGGAGCTTTCGGCTTCATACAGTCTTATGCCGGCGGTATAATCGGAGCTGTCACGGGGCTGTTCATCCCCTGGGTTTACAGGCAGAAAGGCTTCGACGGCACCGACTATTCCGTGCTTGATGTATATAAGAATTACGATGAAAACCTGCCCCTGTCAAAGCAGATAAAAAACCCGGACTGCGTTCTCTTCAGCCTTATGGATACACTGCTGAAAATATCCATATTCGGCGCAGCGGTTGATGTGCTGCCCTGGTTTGCCTATGACATTTCCGAAACCGGGCAGAAATCAATGATAAGAGTTATCAGAATCCGCACTCTCATAGAAGACAGAAAATCAGACAAGCGCGAAGAAAGCACTTATATAGAGGGCTGCGAAGCAATCATAAAGGCAAGAAAATATGACGGCGCAGAGCCTGTAGCCGTACCCGGCAGGAAAGCCGTTGCGCAGGCAAAGAGTCTGCCTTCAGGTACTCCCGAAGAAAAAGGAGCGCGCCTCGCCGCAATAAAGGCCGCGCGCGAAGCGAACGAGAGAGCGAGAGAGCACAACGAGGAGGTCGAGATATCACGCTTCGTTATGCACGAGATAAGACGCTTTGAAACAGATTTCGGCAAAAAGCAGTATGAACTCTGCCGCAAAATCGCCGACGCGGGTATAGACGGCTTTCATAATGATTACGAAGAAATCCTTGCCCTCGCGCACGCTCTGCCCGAAACAGGCATAAAGGAAGAAAAGACCTGGCGCAAGCAGGAAATTAAGAACGCAAAACAGCTCAGATCATCACATAATCTTTTTGCCCGGCTTTATCCGGACGGAAAATGCAATTATGACCCGGATGCCGTGCAGAAGGCATATGACCTGCCGGACGACACCCGCGAAAACCGCAGAATCAGGCGGGCGGCAATGAAGAAAGCAAACAGAGATAAAAACAACTACATCTCTTACGCTTCCCCCTATCTCACCGCGGTGCGCACACTCGAGCTTCACGACGGCTATAATAATCTGGACGGAATAATATCCGATTACGATGAAGTTATGTCCGAAAGGAATGCCCGCCACGAAGCCGAAAGAGCTCAGGCAGAGCAGCTCGCCGCCGAACGCAGGGCAGACAAAGAACGCCTGGAGGCGCAAAAGAAAATACAAAAAGAAAACAGAAAAAGGAGATAATAAATATGAAACCGACAATCGGAATCCAGCTTTATACTCTGCGTGACTACATACAGACAGCGGAAGACTTTGACTCAACACTTGCTCGCCTTGAAAAGATGGGAGTAAATGACGTTCAGATTTCGGGCATAGGCGACATCCCCGCCGGAGTGCAGGCTGAAATACTGCGCAGACACGGTATGAATGTGTGCGTGACACACAAGGGATTTGAGCGTATGCTGACAGACCTTGACACAATGATTGAGGAGCAAAAAACCATCGGCTGTGACGCAATGGGCATCGGCTCCGCCCCGGGCGACTGCCGCGACACCCTTGCCAATGTGCTCGGTTTTATCGAAAAGGCGGGCAAGGTCGGCGCACGGCTGAGCGAATGCGGCATGACATTCAACTATCATAATCACGATTTCGAATTCAAAACTCTTGAAGGCGCGGACTGCTCAATGATGGAACTCCTGCTCACAAAGACCGACCCCGGCACATTCCGCTTCATTCCCGACATTGCGTGGATTCATTACGCAGGCGCCGACCCGCTTGAAATCCTGCGCAGAATGAAGGGCAGAGTAAAGGTTGTCCATTTCAAGGATTATATCATAGACGAAAAAGGCGAAAGACACTTCGTTTCGCTCGGCAATGGAATCGTGAACCTGAAAGAGGTTTACGAACTCTGCTGTGAATTTGAAATACCCCATATCGTATATGAGCAGGATAACGACTGGACTGACGGCGATCCCTTCAAAGCCACGGAAGAATCCTGGGAATACCTCCGCTCGCTGTAAAACCGGTCCTCTTTTTAAAAAGCACAGGCGCCCCGCACCGCAAAGGATGCAGGGCGCTGTTTTATATGCGGTAAAAATATACCAATTACACGAAAATGGTAAATACTGAAAGCCGCTTCATTTTTTTCTTGACAAAAACGCGCTGATGTGTATAATGTATATACAACATCATATCGCGGAGTAGAGCAGTTGGTAGCTCGTCGGGCTCATAACCCGGAGGTCGCAGGTTCAAATCCTGCCTCCGCAACCAAAGGAAAACCGTTGATACTAAAGACTTACCGGGTTTTTAGCATCGGCGGTGATTCTTTTTTTCGGACCGAAATACCACATA
>JAEELT010000012.1 GCA_016282855.1 Clostridiaceae bacterium
TTTACAGACTCGACAAACGCATGGTCTGCGCATATTTATTTGTATTTATGCTCGCTACCGCGGATACATATGTTTAAGGGGGTGCCTGACTTGAAGTATATCAGAAACGCTCTCTTTCTCGTCTTTATTACGGCTTTGACCATGGCGAGACCGTGGTTTAACTATTACCATCACGCTTCCCTGAACGGGTTTTATGATCACATAACATATTTCGGAGCATTCGGCTGCTTCATGATATGCGCCGGCTTCAGAAAGAGTCCTCTTTCCGTTGCCGCTCTTGTGTGCACAGCTGCAGCTGCGGCTGTGTGGGATTCTTCCTTCGCTTTTCTGTTTTTCCCCGTGTACATAAACCTGTTTTTTATCATCAAATCATTTGAAAAACAAGAGGCGAAAGAGCAGCTCACAAGCTCCGCAGTTTATACCGGAATGCTTCTTTCTGCTGTTGCCTGCGCCGCATACCGGCTTTACGGTTTTACAGGGAATCCGGGGTACACACTGAATGATTCCACCTGCAGAATCGCTTTTCCGTTTATCATATCCGCCTTTGTCGGGCTGACAGCTCTCTTTATCTCTTTGATTTCTCATCTGTCAAAAAAAGGCACAATAAATACAGAAAGCGTGTCCGCTTTCCGTATGTTTATCCTTTCATATCTGTGCGCGCCCGACATAAAAGATACCTATAAGAAAAAGAGCAGCAATAAAAAAACAGTACTTCCGTTTTTAAAATTCGCTTATATTATGAATGCGCTGCTTATTGCTTTCGGTTTTTACTATTTCTCGAAAAGCCTGTATTTCGGTCTTAAAGGCTGCATTTTTGCCTTGCACTGGCTTATCGCGTGCGCGGCGATAATCCTACGCGGGCTGAATATTGATTTTCCGCACATAATAAAAGACAGATACAAGCGTCTTACTCAGTGAAACAATAATCATAAAACAAACCTCCGCAGGCTGTACTGCGGAGGTTAATTGTTATATGCAGTTTTGCGCAATATCTCTTGCCGTGAAAACGCCGCTCGCGGAGGCGTGAGAAAGTGAGTGGGTCACTCCGCTTGCGTCGCCTATCACATAAAGCCCTTTATATTTTGTTTCAAGATGTTCGTTTACATTAACCTGCATATTATAGAATTTCACTTCCACCCCGTAGAGCAGAGTATCTTCGTTGGCGGTACCCGGCGCGATTTTGTCAAGAGCATATATCATCTCTATTATACCGTCAAGTATTCTCTTTGGCAGCACCAGGCTCAGGTCGCCCGGCTCCGCCGAAAGTGTGGGAGTTACAAAGCCCTCTTCAATGCGTGTCTTTGTGCTTCGTCTGCCTCTTATAAGATCGCCGAACCTCTGCACTATGACTCCGCCGCCGAGCATATTTGAAAGACGGGCAATGCTCTCGCCGTATCCGTTGCTGTCTCTGAACGGCTCGGAAAAATGCTTGGAAACAAGCAGGGCAAAGTTTGTGTTTTGCGTGCGTCTTGCGGGGTCCTCATAACTGTGACCGTTCACGGTGACAATGCCGCCCGTGTTTTCCGCAACAACACTGCCGTACGGATTCATACAGAATGTACGCACTCTGTCTTCAAATTTTTCGGTGCGGTAAACGATTTTACTCTCATAAAGCTCATCGGTAAGGTGAGAGAAAAGCGCAGCGGGAAGCTCAACTCTTACGCCTATATCAACGCGGTTTGAGCTTGTGGGAATGTCAAGCTGTCTGCACACGGTTTCCATCCACTTACTTCCGCTTCTGCCTACGGAAATCACACACTTTGAGCAGGTGTATGCCTTTGCGCCTGCGGCAATTCTGTAGCCGCCGTCAATAATCTCAACACTGTCAACCGGGGTGAGGAAAAAGAAATCGGCCTTATCCTTGAGTTCACTGTACAGATTTTCAAGCACCACATAGTTTATATCCGTGCCCAGGTGGCGCACACTCGCGTCAAGGAGCTTGAGTTTATTCTGCATGCACGCCTTTTTGATGCCTGTGTTGGCGGTTGAATAGAGCTTTGTGCCTTCTCCGCCGTGGGCAAGGTTTATTTCATCCACATAGTTCATAAGCCCGAGCGCTTCCTGCCTGCCTATGTATTCATAAAGCGTACCGCCGAAATCGTTTGTAATATTGTACTTACCGTCCGAAAAAGCGCCTGCGCCGCCGAAGCCGCTCATTATTGAGCAGCTTTTGCAGCCTACGCATTTTTTGACTTTTACGCCGTCAATGGGGCATTTCCTCTTGCTGAGCATATTGCCCGCCTCAAACACCGCAATACGCAAATCGGGCCTGAGCTTTGCGAGCTCAAACACGGTAAAAATTCCGCCCGGACCGGCGCCTATCACTATTACGTCATAATCCATATTATTCCCTCAGATTTCCTTTTCTTATATTGTCTTTAATTATATTATCGGTTACCTCGAACAGCGTTTGGGAGCCCAGCTGAGTTTTGCCCTGCCTTGTATATACCTGTTTTGAGGTTACTCCGTGCTCTCTCCAGTCGCTTCCGCCGTTGCTGTTATTTAGTATGAGAGGCTGCAGATTATCAAGCGAATGAGCAAACTTTGACTCCGCTGTTTCACAGGCCTCAAACTCATCGAAAAGCGCCGTCAGGTTTTTCTTCTGATCATCCGGAAGCAGTGAGAATATACGCTGCTTGGCGGCATCCTCCCTTGCCTTGCGGGTTTTCTGGTTTTCCTCGTCATACGCGTATGTGTCGCCGGCGTCAATCTCCACGATATCGTGGATAAGGCACATTATCATAACCTTTGCCACATCAACAGGTTCATTTGAGTATTCCGAGAGAATATAGGCCATTACAGCCATATGCCAGGCGTGCTCGGCATCGTTTTCGTTCCTGCCGTGGCCGGATAAATGAGTCTGCCTGAAAATATTCTTTTCCTTGTCGATTTCGAGCGCGAAACCGAGCTGCTTTTTCAGCCGTTCATCCATCGCTTTTTTCTCCCGTTTTCCTTTTTATTCTGCGGTAAACCGTTAATCTCATGGTGATGTAGCTTGCAAGCCCGCCTATGATATTTGACACAGGCTCCGCGTAAAACACTCCCTTGACTCCGTAGCCGAGCATCGGAAGCAGTATGGTGAGGGGCACCACAATAATCAGCTTGCGCAGCATGGAGAAAAAGATTGCGTGCTTAGCGTCGCCCAGCGCAAGAAAGGTTGATTGACCCGCAAACTGAAACGACATAAACACGAAGCCGAAGAAATATATCCTGAGCATTTCAATACCGGTTGAAATCATCTCGCCGTCATCAAGGAAAATGCCGAACCACAGCCTCGGGAAGAAATAAACGAGCGCCCAGGCGGCAAGTGTATAAGCCATGCCGGAAAGGGTATTGAAATTGATGCCGCGGGTGACTCTGTCATATTTTTCAGCTCCGTAATTGAAGCTGATTACCGGCTGAGATCCGCCTATAAGACCGCTTACCGGGAGCATAAAGATTTCGCGGATTGAGTTTACAACCGTCATTATCCCGACAAAAAGATCTCCGCCGTATGTCTGCAGAGTTGAGTTGCAGACTATCTGAACTGCGCAGGTTGTGCCCTGCATTACGAAGTTTGAAGCTCCGAGCTTTACTATGCCCGTGACGGTTTCCTTTTTAAGCCTCATATCGAAAGCCGCAAGAGGTATCTCTGCTCTCTTGCCCACAAGGAAATGCAGCACCAGTGCGCAGGAAACAGCCTGGCTTATCACGGTCGCCGCCGCGGCGCCGGAAACTCCGAGCCCGAGCACAAAAATAAAAACCGGGTCAAGAATAATATTTATCAGTGCGCCCGCGACTGTCGTGAGCATGCCGAACTGCGGAAAACCCTGCGCGCTTATATAGCCGTTAAGACCGGTAGCGAGCATAGAGAAGGCCGTGCCCGCAAGGTAAACGTTAAGATAATCCCGGGCATAAACATAAGATTCTTCGCTCGCGCCGAAGGCAAAAAGAACGGGTCTTCTGAAAACATAGCACAGTGCAGTAATAACAACTGAGCTGAGCACTATAAGAGTAAAAGAGTTGCCGAGAATCCGTCCGGCTTTCCGGGGATTGCCCGCCCCTCTTTCGATTGAAAAAAGGGGCACGCCTCCCGTGCCGAAAAGAGCGGCAAAACCCATAATAAGCGTTACTATCGGGAAAGTGAGCCCTATTCCCGTCAGCGCCATACTCCCGCTTGCGCCCATATGGCCTATATATATCCTGTCCACCACATTGTACAGCAGATGCACAAGCTGAGCGAGTATCAGCGGCGCGGCCTGAATAAGAATAATTTTCCAGACCGGACCTGAGGCGAAATCATTTTTTCCGAATAAGCTGTGTCTTTTCATGAAATCAATATAATCTGTACTGAATAACAGTCATCACGGCATAAAACAGAATCATGCCGGTAAATATCAGTATCTGCTTGCCTCTGTGCTCTGTAAGTATGCCGACAAACTCACGCACAGCGGCATTCGGCCAGAAATACCACCTGGTTTTCGCTCCCATTCCCTCGGCGTGCATTTTTACTCTGTTTGCTTTGAGCCCGCTTCTGAAGACGTGATAATTGGTGGTGGCGAAAGCAACCTTGGCCTCCGGATTCTTTTCATCAATTATCCTCTTTGAAAACAGCATATTCTCGTAAGTGTCTGTCGATTTGTCCTCGGTCAGTATATGCTCAGGAGGTATGCCGTTTTCAACAAGATAGTTCTTCATAGACTCACTTTCGGAAATCACCTCGTCGGGGCCCTGCCCGCCGGATGTGACAAAAGCAGGCGCTTTGCCCGTTTCCCGAATCTGTTCACGATAAAAGCTGATTGCTCTGTCAATGCGCCCCTTAAGAAGCGGAGTTGGTGTGCCGTCCTTACGCAGGCCGCAGCCGAGCACAATCACATAATCCCTGTCTTTTGACGGCCTGTAGCGTATAACGATTATATCGGCGATTATTGTGCCGATAACCATGCACTCAAAGTAAAGATAAACAGCCGCAAAGATATTGGTGAGCACATCGTGAATGATTATCTCAATCTCGCTGCCCGATGTGTAGTAGTCGCTCACAAACAGATACGCTTCGCCCCCTGCCATCAGGAAAGCGAGCAGAATGCCGAGAAAATGAACGGGGCGTCTGCCCTCGTGACGGATGAGCGAAATATTGGAAAGGCAAAGCGCGCAGGAAAAAACAAGCACAAACGGCGCGGAATAAATCATATAATACTTGGCGGATGAAGCGAGCGCTCCGACAAGATTCACCGGCATTGAGTCATCAATACCCTCGCCCGAAAACAGCTGTATAAGCACTGTTACCTGGGTTATAATCGCGGTGAGAGCAAGCAGAGAAAAAGCGGTGTAGTAAATCGTGTTGTAAGAATAGGGGTTATACTTGAGCTGGCGCACAAAAGCCGCAAGAAGTATCACAAGCGCGCAGACAGGCGCGAGCAGAAGCGTGACCGACAGCGCGGGAACCGACACTTTCTCTGCATTAAGCTCAATTACTACCGCCGCGGCAGTAATAACCGCCACGGCAATAAGGCTCCACACCTTCGGCTTCTTTTTTCTCGTGTAAAATCTCATTTCAGATACCTTCTGATTTAAGTTATGCCCTGCTTTTGCTCTATGCGTAATGCAACGGCTTTTATCTCCCCGTTTTCCGCTCCTGCAGCAAGGGAATGAACAATGCTCATAATTGCGTTATAATCCGGATTCTGTTTTGTCAGGCGGTCCTCAATGCAGCGGATAAGGCGCACGCGAAACTCATCGTTGTCACCCGAAAGAATATCATCAATGACATCCGCTCCGTCCTCAAAGTTAACAATCTCCGCTCTGCCGTATGGGGATGAAAAAGAGTCAATCTTTTTTATACGCTTAATATCATCCTTGAAAAACAGAATGTTTGCTATCTGAAGGGAGTCCTCATCCCGCCCGAATTCATGCATGCAGTAATCTCTGACGAGATATTCGGCAGCGCCCTCAAATATTTCACCGCACGTGTCGGTGATGCTGACGAGCCTGCCGTCATATTTTCTCAAATTCATCATTTTAATTTCACTGTGTCGCCGCAGTCCTCAACCGGTATAAACACGGGATGCTCGCTGCCGCTGGTGTTGGGCCTGTGAAAGGTAAGATAAAGCCTACCGTCCGCTTCAAAAAGCATACCATGGCCGCCGTCATCATTTGTCATCGGGTCAAGGTGACGGAAGGAATTTTTGATTGAGCCGCCTTCAAAACGTACAAGGCACTCAGCGTAGTTTCCGTTTATAAAAGTGCTCCAGAGCATAAGAAGCTCACCGGTTTTTGTGCGGTACATGAACGGGCCGTCGGTAACATAATGGCTGTCTGAAAGCGGGGAGCTCACATAGTGCGGTGAGGACGCGCTGAAAAGAGTTACAGGCTCGCCCTGCGCTCTCCTGAGGTCGTCGCTCAGGCGCATATAACAGATTGTGCCGTCAATAATTTGAGTATGCTCGTGACAGAAAACAATGTACGGCTCTCCGTTTTCAACATAAAAGGTGCCGTCTATGCACTCCCAGCCCTCGGGGATTACGGCACCCTCGCTGTGCGGCTCAAAGGGACCCTCCGGAGAATCGGAACGCAGGATATACGTGCCTCTCAGGCCGTCCGGCTTAAGAAATGTGGCAAACATATAATAGGCCCCGTTGTATTTATGCACCTCAGGCGCCCAGTTTGAGCCTTTGTTCATGCCGTACTTCGCGGAGTCAAAAATTTCGCGGGGTTCGCTCCACTCTTCAAGGTCGGTACCTGTATAAACATCAAAGCCCGCGGTCTTTATGCCGAAGCCGGACGCTCTTGTGCCGTACATATAATACCTGCCGTTTTCGCAAAGAACGAACGGATCGCGGATATTTATCTGACTGTTTTTCATACTGTTCTCCTTATTTGCAAAGCTGCACCGATATATCATATTTTTCAAGCCAGGTGCCCGTGGCAAAGTTTCTGGCTCTGAGCAACACTTCGTTATCATAGACTTCAAACACATAGCCGGTGCCGTTTGCAATATGGCCGCCGCGCTTCACATCCGGGTACTCATAGCATGGCACGTTAACAAGCGTATATCCGTCATATTTTTCAACGCTTGAGTAGAAAGTTCTGCTGTTTTCGGCAGTCAGCCCGGCGTGAATATGGCCGCTGATAAAAAACACATTTTTATACTTTTTGACTATTCCGAGAATCTCGTCCGAAGCGTCGCCGATACCGCCTGTGTCGGGGTCGTCATCTTTTTTAAGCTCCCAGTTATAAGGAAGGCCGTGGGTGCCGTTGAAAGACTGATGGCAAAAGACAAAAATCGGCAGACCCGTCTTTGACGCCTTTTTCATTTCTTTTGCAAACCAGTCAATCTGCTTTTTGCTTATGGTGGCATATGTGTGATCGCCCTCGGAGCCGAGCACTATAACCGGGCAGCCTTTTATATCGGCGGTAAAATAAACGTTTTTAATATCTCTGCCCGTAGCTTTTTTGCTGAATTCAATAAATGTCTTCTTTGTGTATTCGGGGGTGCGGTCACCGCCCCAGGTGTCGTGGTTGCCGAGCACCATTATATTGTTATCTGAAATATCATACTTGAGCAGGGTATCTGTAAACGCCTGCCAGTTTTCAACATCTCCCCTGTCGGTGATATCGCCGTTGAAAACCACAGCGTCAAGGCGGTCCTTTGCCTTTGACATATCGCGCAGCCCGAACTCGAGCATACCGGTGCGTATGAAATTATCCTTGAGATGAGTGTCGGATATCGCGGCGAATGCCGCTTTGCATTTTTCGTCACTGCGGGTTATTTTTGCTTGTGTCTTTTTTGAAAACGGGGTGATTACGGTGGCAACGGTCATAACGGCAACCATTACTCCTCTTATAAACGCAACACAGGCGGATAACATATCGGCATCTCCTTTTTATGGCATATTTCGTTTTATTCTCGTTTTATATTGTATCATATATTAAAATAAAGTTCAACTTAATAAACAAACTCATATGCTCTCCCCCGGATGAGTTTTACCGGAATCCCCTGCTCTGTACGCCCTTTTGCTCTCTCCCTGCCCTGCTATTGATTTTTTGCCCGCGCGGGTGTATAATAAAGTCAAATATAAAACAAAGGAGAGAAAGAAATGAAGAAAACACTGTCTGTTATTTTCGCGGTTATTTTTGCTCTGTCCGCTCTTGTGAGCGCGAGTGCCATAGGTATTGTGGACCCCGACAACCTCAAGGGATACGTTGCCTCCTATATGGGCTATGATGAAAACAGCCTTCAGGATTTCAGCTACACAAAGGAAACGCGCAACCTGCTTGACTATTTCACGGTTAAATTCAAATATGACGGCGTGAGCTACACCATCGGTGTTGACGCGTTGGCGGCATTTGAGGATTACAGCTATGACGCAAACAAAGTGATAGTTCCCAAGGGCGAAAGCAATTTCTGCATTACCGAGGCCGCGGCAAAGGGATACGCGCTCAAGGAAGCAGGCACAATGTCGGCAGACGCAATTTTCAAATCGGAGAAATTTGAGAAAAAGGGCGGCTCAGCATATTACTCATACGATTTCCTGAGCAAAACAGCTGAATGGAGTGTTGATATCAACGCCTACACAGGCGCCGTAATCAACTCAACCCACGCTGATAAGAACGCATTTGTGATGATATTCATCCGCCTTTTCGCAAAAATACTTGCGCTCTTCTCATTTTAAGCATTAAACCGTCAGGCAATAATAAAGAAGGCAGAGATTTTGTCTCTGCCTTCTGTTTATTTATCGGTTGTGCGGCGCGTGCCGGTCAGTGCAGGTCATTGTAATCAT
The DNA here is from genome assembly GCA_016282855.1 of Clostridiaceae bacterium. Classification (GTDB taxonomy): domain Bacteria; phylum Bacillota; class Clostridia; order Oscillospirales; family Acutalibacteraceae; genus CAG-177. The sequence goes on from JAEELT010000012.1 coordinate 8,760, forward strand.
AGAAAAGCTCGTCAAGCAATCTGTCAAGCTCCGATGAGTTGCCTGCCGCTGCCTTGATAAAGGCACCCGCGTTCTGCGCCATAAGCCTGAAATACATCCAATCGCCCATCCGGTCAAATTTCCTCGTGGAGTTAATCAGATAGTTCTTTTTAAGGGAAGTGTACTTAAGCCCGAGCTTCTTTCCGTATTTTTTCAGAAGTCCGGCGGTTGCGACATCCTCCATAGCCTTCTTCTGCACAAAGCCTCCGATTTTATCGAAGGTCTCTTTTTTTGCCCAGAATATGCCGCTGTAAAGCCCTGTGAGACCAAAGGATATGCGGCACATAAGGTCATTGCATCTGAGAGGAAACGAATACCGCTCAAATCTTATCGGAGCACCGCCGCCGATATATTTGCCGCTGCCGAGCAGCGACGCAATCTCACAAATGGTTCCTGCGGTAATGCGGTTGTCCGCATCAACGGTGACTATAACGGAGCCGCTCGCCGCGGCAATGCCGTCATTGCGCACCTTCGCTATGCACCTGTCTTCGTTATACACAACAAGCGCGCCGTTTTCCCGTGCAATACGGGCAGTCGAGTCGGTGCAGCGGTTGCAGGAAACAATTATCTCTGTTTCGCCGCTGTAACAGGCCGCCGCTTCCTTTACGGAGTCTATGCACCGCTTTATATACTTTTCTTCATTGTGTGCGGGTATTACCACGCTTATTTTTTCTTTCATTTTTTATTGCTGAATATTCGCCCTGAGGGCTGCAATCGCGTCGTCGCTCATACCCGCATCTTTGAGAAAGGCAAGCGCGCAGGAAGCGAGATCGGCGTTTCTGACATCGAGGTTTTCATCCCCCGCCATACTCTGAATCATCGGCACGAGAAGGTTTTCGACTATCGTATCATAACGTTCACCGTCCGACTCCTTTGTGATGTTATAATAGTTTGAGTAGGTTATCATATAGTCGCGCTCAATTTCTTCATAGCTCATACCGATAAGCGCTTCTATGAGCATACACACAAAGCCCGTGCGGTCTTTACCCTCTGTGCAGTGCACCAGATACGGGCCCTCGTGCTCCGCCATCCCGGTAAGCCCCGAGGCAATCTTTTCCCTGAACTCCTCCGAGGAGTAGTTCATGTTGAGAGCTATGGGGTTTACATTACCGCTCTCGTAAAGCTGCCTGAAATAAGGGCAGGCAAAATCGTCCGCGCTCAAATAGCCGGCAATCTTCGCGTCATTATCCGAGAGGTTGAGTATGTATCTGACGCCTGCCGCCGATATGAGAGAATCGGCATAAGTTGCCCTGTTGTGCTGATTGTCACAGGGGGAAGCGGAGCGGTACAGAGTCAGCGGCTTGATTTTTGCGGACTCAACAGCCCTGAAGTTTGCAAACACCTCATCGCTCGAGTAAAGTGCTCTGTCATCCTTGTAGTGAATATCGCGCGCTTTCTGTATGCTGAGATACTTTCCGTGCTCATTGAGAGTGATGCTCGCCGTCATATTCTCCTCAAGCCCCGCTACATTCCATAGGTCGTCGCCGTTGTTGATGGCGGCCTTTATGTAATCATAGCCCGGATAAGCTATGAGCAGAGGCTCTCCGGTTTTTACATAGTAGCCGTTATAATAAGGCAGGTCCTCAAGCTTATAGCCGTTTGAAAACTCTATATTCACGCTGTCGCCGTATTCAATGTCCAGCGCGTCAAACTCCTCAATCGTCTTTGTGATATATATACCGCCGAACTCCGGCTCATGAATAATACCGCAGTTTTCAGCAAGCATCGCGTGGGTGCTTTCATCCTTTGTGCAGGCGTATAGAGAAAGCGCTCCGAGCGCAATGCACACTGCTGTGATAATACCGATTGCTCTCTTCATTATTTTTCCCCCTTATTTCCTGCTTTTCGGAGCAGGTAAATCTTCATACAGTCTGCTCATCAGCAGCGCAAGAAACTCCCTGTCATCCACATTGTCAACAAGCAGCATCTCTTTGCCTCCCTCATATGGAAGCTCCGTGTGAGCATCCGGCATAAGCTCCCCGGCACCCTTGGTATTCTTTACAAGAAAGCGGTTGTCATATATTCCGCCCACAACCTTACCGCCGCAGTAAATAATGTATTCGCCCATCATGGGCCTGTAAGAGATTCCTTCAGCGAGAGAAAGCTGATCAAGTATAAAATCAAGATATCCATTGTCCGATGCCACAGACTTACCTCCTTATACGTTTTCCGCTCAGGCGCATTGAAAACACCGGTTTTAATATGTTGACGCATGCCTGCGCAGTAATCTCAATTTGATTATAAGCTTATTCTGATGCTTATATTGATTTTGCCAAACAGCAGGCGCAGCACGGTGAGTACTTTTTTCAGAAATTCCCTGAGCCTGCCTGCCGGCGAATCATCCTGCTCCTGCGCGGGCTCTTCGCCGTGAATTCCGCCGGGAGCAAAGTGAATATTCTCTTTTACAAGACAATCATTATAATTTTCAATTTCTATATTATCCCACTGCTGTTCGGTTCCGCCGTAATAAACATCTTTGAGCGAGGTGCAGTTATTAAAAGCTCTGTACCGGATTTTTATGACGGATACCGGAATATATGCGCTTGTAAGCCCGGTACATTGATTGAATGTATATGCAGAGATTTCTGTCAGGGACGCCGGAATATTAATGCTTGTGAGCGATGAGCACTCTTCAAAAGCACCGTCACCTATTTGGACAACGCCGTACTGAATATCTGCGCTTGTAAGCGAGCTGCAACCACAAAAAGCATAGCTTCCTATCCGGATTACAGAGCCGGGAATAACTATGCTTTTAAGCGCTTTACATTCAAGAAACGCATAATCATCTATCAGGGTTAAAGATTCGGGAATAACTACACTTTCGAGCCCGGTGCAGTAGCAGAACGCATAAGCTCCTATTTCGGTATGGGTATGTAAGTCGGAAAAATTAACGCTCTTAAGCCCGGTGCAGTCATAGAACGCAAATTCACCTATCCGGGTTACAGAGTCGGGTATTTCTATGCTTTCAAGCCCTGTACATCCGTAAAAAGCACTGTATCCGATTTCGGTAACGGAGTCAGGTATTTCTACGCTCTTAAGCCCGGTGCAGTCTCCGAACATATAATCACTTATCAGAGTTACAGAGTCGGGTATTTCTATGCTTTCAAGCCCTGTACATCCGGAAAAAACACCATTTCCGATTTCGGTAACGGAGTCAGGTATTTCTACGCTCTTAAGCCCGGTGCATTCGTAGAACGCATAGCCACCTATCCGGGTTACAGAGTCGGGTATTTCTATGCTTTCAAGCCCTGTACATTCGGAAAAAACACTGTATCCGATTTCGGTAACGGAGTCAGGTATTTCAACGCTCTTAAGCCCGGTACAGTCGCTGAACATATAATCACTTATCAGAGTTACAGAGTCGGGTATTTCTATGCTTTCAAGCCCTGTACATCCGGAAAAAACACCGTCTCCGATTTCGGTAACTGAGTCCGGAATTTCTACGCTCTTAAGCCCGGTGCAGTCGCCGAACGCATAGCCACCTATCCGGGTTACAGAGTCGGGTATTTCTACGCTTTCAAGCCCTTTACATCCGGAAAAAACACCGTCTGCGATTTCGGTAACTGAGTCCGGAATTTCTATACTTTTAAGACTGATGCAGTCGCTTAACGCAAATGCACCTATCCGGGTTACAGAGTCGGGTATTTCCATGCTTTCAAGCCCTGTACATTCGTAAAAAGCACTGTATCCGATTACGGTAACAGAGTCAGGTATTTCTACGCTCTTAAGCCCGGTGCAGTAGCAGAACGCATAGTCACCTATCCGGGTTACAGAGTCGGGTATTTCTATGCTTTCAAGCCCTGTACATCCGGAAAAAACACTGTCTACGATTTCGGTAACTGAGTCCGGAATTTCTACGCTCTTAAGCCCGGTGCAGCCGCTGAACGCAAA
>JAEELT010000090.1 GCA_016282855.1 Clostridiaceae bacterium
GAACAAGTCTCTTGATCTGCCTGACGTTGGTTTCGTCGGCTACGCTGACCTTGCGGAGATTTCTCTTGCGCTTGGTGCTCTTCTTGTTGAGAATGTGTGACTTGTAAGCGTGGGCACGCATGGGCTTGCCGGTCTTTGAAATCTTGAAGCGCTTCTTCGCGCCGCTGTGAGTCTTGATCTTAGGCATAATATATCCTCCTTAATTATTTTTACTTGTTTACCTTAGGAGACATAAACATCAGCATCTGTCTGCCTTCCAGCTTGGCGGGCTTATCCACTGCGGCGATATCGCCCAGGTCCTCTGCGGCCCTGTCCATAATCTCCGTACCTAATTCGGGATGAGCCATCTCACGGCCTCTGAAACGGATTGAAATCTTGAGCTTGTTGCCGTCGGCAAGGAACTTCCTTGCGTTTTTGATTTTAAAATCGTAGTCGTGAGTGTCAATGTTAAGAGAAAGTCGGATTTCTTTGATTTCGATGATTTTCTGATTTTTTCTTGCTTCTTTCTCTTTCTTTGCCTTCTCAAATCTGAACTTGCCGTAATCCATTATCTTGCACACGGGCGGAGTCGCCATAGGCGCAATTTTAACTAAATCAAGGTCTTTTTCCTGAGCGAGAGCAAACGCCTCCTCAGCGCTCATAATACCGAGCTGCTCGCCGGTTTCGGAAATGAGCCTGACCTCTGAATCGCGGATTTCTTCATTGATCTGCTGTTCCTGTTGCTTGCTGATAACTAAGCACCTCCATAAAGTATTTAAGGTAAATCCGGAAAACAGGTTTCCGTAAAAAAGCGAGGCGGATTGCTCCACCTCGCGTAAAATCAACATCACAGGGCAATACGCCCCTGTAAAGATATTGACCGACTCGGGTCTGTGCCCGGAAGGTGAGAGCAACGCTCTGCTTTGTTGTGCAATGATTTTAATATATTAATTGCGGTTTGTCAAGGCTTTTTTAGTCTTTATTGTCTTTTTTTATAAGATTGAAGGGGAAAAGCGCAATAACCGCGATTACTATCTCGGCAATAAGCACGCCGACTGCAGCGAGCGATGAAAGTCCGTTTTCGCCTATGCCGATAAGAAGAGTGAGCACGGCTCCGATAAGAATAAGAGCAAACTGGAGCAGATTGCCGAACTTTTTCCTGCTTGCCATTGTGCAGCAGGAGGCGATGGCCTTGAGCATGCTTCTGGGCTCTCCGTCGTGGATAACTCCGGCGTCAAGCGCCTCGCTCACGGCGTCTCTCCTTCTCTTGTAAAGACGGCCCGCAACTGACGAAAGAATCTTGAAATTGCCGGTGCTTATGCCGAATCTCTCCGAAATAAGCTCCTCGGTGATATTCACATCATTTGTGCGCACAAGGGTTTGGATGCCGTTTTTCTCAAGCTGTCTGAGATAGTTCTTCATCTCTTCGTCAACGCTGTAGCTCACCACAAAGAGAGCTGCGAGCTTTTCATTTACCGCGAGATAAATGACCTTCCTGCCCTTCTTCTGGTATCTGTCTTCCTCCGCCTTGTCAGGGGCTTCTATATTGTGATGGATGAGCATATTCCTGTTGCCCAGGAGCACCTTCTGCTCGTAAATCCTTGCGGATATACCCATCTTATCCTCATAAACAAGCTCTCTCACAGGAGGCAGTATATCCATTCTGCCGTCCACAACCTTCTCAAAACATTCTTTGAGAGGGCCGCCGGATTTGATAACCATTGCGGCGGCGTAGCGCAGCACCACATCCACTCTCATGCTCTCAAAATAGTTCATACCGTGCATAGTGCAGTGGCCCTGGTCGAATATATCGGCGGAGTCAAGCACAACGGCGTTGGCGCTCGCAGTTTTATCGGCGGCGTTGAGGCTCACTATCATGGTGCCCTCGTGGTTAAGGCTGCGGTTATGTATATAAGTGATAAATGCCGGTATAAACCTGCCGAATACGGGCATACTCAGGCAGATTGAAGCTGTGAAAGCGCCTATGCCCGGCATAAATCCGCCCTGCCTGATGCCTACGGCAAGACCTGCCGCAAACGAAACAGCGGCCGAAACAATGAGCATAATGCGAAGCTGTTTGTTATCCTCACCGTTGTCATCGGAATTCTTTATGAAATTGAGCGGGAAATCAACCTTGGATGAATAGAGCATTTCGGCGTTGCCCATAAGCAGACCTCTGCCGAGCTCAAACACTTCGTTCTCATTCTCGAAGGCGTGCACGGCGTGCATACCGTGCTCATAGTTGAATGCGCAAACCTGGAAGTTGCTGTAAACCCTGCGGGCGTTAATCGCGTCGGTTATTTTGTTAATAAGTATGCCGGCAATCGCTACTGCTCCGAATACGGGGGTGGTAGCCTTGGTTATTGCCGAAAGTGTGTTTTCAATAAGCGCTGCGGCAACCGCTACTGCGCAGGCGGTGTCGCCCGTGAATTTGCCCTTGAACAAGCCTGTAACCGCATCAAAGAATCTGTCGCTGTCAAAAGCGACCGCTGCTATAATAAGCACGGCGTTGATGACGCAGAGAATCATACTGTCGCTTACAAACAGTGACGAGTCTATGTTGAAAAAGCCCGTAAGCGGAGGCAGGACGGCCAGAAGCAGCACAACAGCCTCTATTATGCCCAAAACTATCACGCCTGACATTGTCTTTTTGACTCTTGCGGCAAGCTTCTGATGAATCCTGTTTCTGTCGGACACTTCGTTGTACTCACCGACGTTGTCAAGCAGTGATACAACCTCGGGGCTGTCATCCTCAGATTCATCGGGGGTGAAAACATCCGATACGGAGCTGATATCCTCAAAACCCGTGCTGAAATCATCATCCTCAAGGCCTTCGATTTTGAACGCTTTTGCTTTTTGCCTGCGCTTTTTCCAGAGGCTCTCTTCTATATCTTCCTCACGCGCCTGGTCGGGTATGGCTTCCTCCGGAATATCCGTAAAGCCGGTGAGCACCATCTGCCCTTCAACATCGCTGTCCGCTTTTGAACCGGCTGCGGGCTCGATTTTGGTGCCTTCTTTAATTATCTTGGTCTTTTCGGCGTTGGAATCTCTGACATCCTCCGCTGCCTTGATTGTGGGCATCGGCTCGAGATTCGCGTCCGTTCTGTCTTCCTCATTTTTGAAAAGCACGGTTCCGCTCAGGTCTATCGGACCGTCGCGCTCCGGCTCCTCCTCGGGAACATAACCTATATCCTCAAGAGTGAGCTTCTTGAAAAAGCGCTCTCTGTAATCCACTATCTTATCCTCTTCCGGCTCATCGGGCTCGGCGGACTCCTCCTGCGGGGCTTCGCCTGTATCTTCCGCGGCCTCCTGCTGATAGGATGAGGAATAAATGTCGCTGTATTCATCGTCGCTGATTTCTATGGCTTCAAGCTCAAAGCTGTCGGCGTCAAAATCATCCTCTTCGGTGAAAAGCATTTCCTGCCCCTCAACCTCCTCAACGCCGGATGAAATATCCTCCGGCTCCTCTTTTTCGGCTTCAAGGGGCTTTATTGAAAACATATTCGCGTCATATTCTTCCGCAAAGAAGCGTGAAAGTTTTTCAGCCGCGTCGGAGTGCGGGCTCTCGGGGATATACTCCTCCCCCTGAGCATCGGCAATAAGCCGATCAATATCGGCCATCGACCATTCCTTTGAAGGCTTCTCATCGGCGGGTACGGATGTGAATTCACCGCTCCTCACTTCGTTGAGTATGGCGTCAAGCTCGTCGTTATTTGAATTTGTGCCGATAAAATCGCTCATAACTTTCACCCTTTATCTGTTCTTGATTACTTCATACATAAGAATTCCCGCAGCGACAGACGCGTTGAGAGAATTGATTTTTCCCTTCATCGGCAGGGAAACGGTAAAATCGCATTTTTCTTTTACAAGGCGGCTTATGCCCCTGCCCTCAGAGCCGATAACCAGGGCGACCTTGCCGCTGTAATCCTGCTCGTTCCAGGGAGTGCCGCCCATATCGGCGGCGTAAATCCAGAAGCCCTTCTGCTTGAGGTCGTCAATCGCCGACGCAAGATTAGTCACCCTCGCAACAGGCACATATTCAAGCGCGCCCGCCGAGGCTTTACCGACAGCATAGGTCAGAGATACTCCCCTGCGCTTGGGGATAATCACCCCGTGCGCGCCGCAGGCATCGGCTGTGCGGATGATAGCGCCGAGATTGTGCGGGTCCTCAATCTCATCGCAGATTATCACAAATGCCTGCTCGCCCTTTTCCTGAGCGGCGGCAAGGATATCATCCACGCTTGAGTATCCGTGGGCGGCAACCTTCGCGGCGACACCCTGATGATTTGCTCCGCCGCACATGGCGTCAAGTTTGCGCCTGTCAATTTCTTTGACAGCGGCGTTTCTCTCACGCGCAAGGCCGATTATAAGGCCGATTGAGCCGCTCCTGTCACCCTTGGCAATATACAGGGTATCAATCTCTCTGCCGCTCCTGAGCGCCTCGGCAACAGAGTTGCGGCCTATGATAATATCCTGCTCTTCGCCGGAAAAAGTGTTTTTTTCTTCCGCCACGGAAACCACCCTTAAAAATAAGTATTCATTGTATTATAGCATATTGTTTTAATTTTGCAAATATTTATATAATAATTATTTTGATTTTTTAATAAAATAGGCCGTTCAGCCGTCTTTTTCGCTCAGAAGCACTATTTTTTCAACCGTTTCCTCCACGGTGTTGCTGTCGCACACTATGGTTTCGTCGGCATATTTCCTGTAAAGAGGCAGGCGCTCGTTATACATATCCTGCAAGGTGCTCCCCTGCTTAACGACTATGCCTCTTGTGGTGAAATTATGAATGCGCTTCATCATCGTCTCATACTCAAGATGAAGATAAATCACCTTGCCCATAGAGCGCAGATGCTCCATCGCTTTTTCGGAGTAAATTACGCTGCCTCCGGTTGCGATTACACTCGCCTCAATATTCAGCGAAAGGATGGCTCTTTCCTCCGCTTCGTAAAAATAATCCGTGCCTTTAGCGTCAATCAGATCCTGCAGGCGGCTTCTTTCAATCCCCTGCAGAAGCAAATCCGTGTCAAAGAAATTTTTAAGCATTACCTTTGCCGCTATGACACCGCAGGTGGACTTGCCGCAGCCCGGCATACCTATAAGAATTATATTGCCTCTGTCCAAATTATGTCCCCCTTATTCAAGAAAAGGGGCTTGCCCGAAGGCAAGCCCGGTTATGCTTTTATTTGTATTTGGGGCGGGCAACATAAGATGTATGAAGCACTTCGTGGGCCTTGTGGCTGCCCGGCTTGCCGAAGAACTCGCTGTAAACTGTCTTGATTGCCTCGCTCTCGTGGCTCTTTCTCTTGGGAAGATTCTTATCCGCCTCATAGAGAGCGGCGCCTCTGATGGCCTTGAGATCATAGAAGTTGCGCACAACAGCGTGCTGTACGGGCTGGCCGCCGCCGTTTACGCAGCCGCCGGGGCAGGCCATAATCTCAATGAATGTGTAGGGGGATGTGCCGGCCTTGACTTCGTCCATAACCTTCTTGGCGTTGGAAAGTCCGCTTGCAGCGCATACCTTTATCTCCATACCGTTTACATTGTAAGTGGCTTCCTTGATGCCCTTTGTGCCTCTGACCTCGGTGAAGTTCACATCCTCAAGCTCCTTGCCTGTGATGGTCTCAACCGCTGTTCTCAGGGCAGCTTCCATAACGCCGCCGGTAGCGCCGAAAATAACAGCAGCACCGGTGCCTTCGCCGAGAGGATTGTCAAACTCCTCATCGGGAAGCTTCGGGAAGAAGAGACCGGCAGTCTCAATCATTCTCGCGAGCTCTCTTGTGGTGAGGGCGTAATCTATATCGGGATATCCGGAAGCGGACTGGTCATCTCTCTGAGCCTCAAACTTCTTTGCTGTGCAGGGCATAATGCCTACGCAGACGATGTTTTTGGGGTCAATACCCATCTTCTGGGCATACCAGGTCTTGATTGTAGCGCCGAACATCTGCTGAGGAGACTTGCAGGTTGAAAGGTGATCAAGCTCTGTGGGATAATAATGCTCGCAGTATTTGATCCAGCCGGGTGAACAGGAGGTAATCATGGGAAGAGTGCCTCCGTTGCTTACTCTTTCAACAAGCTCGTTTGCTTCTTCAACTATGGTAAGGTCAGCTGTGAAATTGGTGTCAAACACCTTATCAAAACCGAGCCTTCTGAGTGCTGCAACCATCTTGCCCTGTACGTTTGTACCCATATGCATGCCAAAGGCTTCGCCGAGGGTTACGCGAATTGAAGGAGCGGTGTGAACGATAACGAATTTCTCGGGGTCGTTGATGGCCGCGAAAACCTTTGCCGTGTCGTCCTTCTCTCTGAGCGCGCCCGTGGGGCAGTGAACTATACACTGGCCGCAGGATACGCAGGAAACATCCGCAAGATCCTTATCAAACGCGGAGCTGATGTGAGTGTCAAATCCTCTGGCGTTTGCTCCGATAACGGCAACATCCTGCAGCTGGCAGGCGGCCACGCAACGGCGGCAGAGAATGCACTTGCTGTTGTCTCTTATCATATGAGCCGCGGAATCGTCAAACTCGAAATCGGGCATTCTGCCTGCGAAACGGTCGGCATCCTCAACGCCGAATTCCTTGCAGAGCTTCTGAAGCTCGCAGTTGCCGCTTCTCACGCAGGTGAGACAGTTTTTATTGTGAGTGGAGAGAACCAGCTCAAGGGTATGTCTGCGGCTGTTTCTTACTCTCTCGGTGTTTGTGAACACTTCCATACCTTCGTTTACGGGGTAAACGCAGGCGGTTACGAGCGAACGGGCACCCTTAACCTCAACCATACATATACGGCAGGCGCCTATCTCGTTTATTTCTTTAAGGAAGCAGAGAGTGGGGATTTCGATACCGGCGTACCTTGCCGCCTCAAGAATCGAAATGCCGGCGGGAACAGTATAGGGAACGCCGTTGATTTTAATATTTACCATATTCTCCATTGTATCTTCCTCCTTCCTTAACCTTTGATTATTGCGCCGAAGCTGCAGTTGTCCATACAGGCTCCGCACTTGATACATACTGAATTGTCAATAACGTGAGGCTGCTTCACCTGACCGGAGATTGCTCCCACGGGGCAGTTTCTCGCGCACTTGGTGCAGCCCTTGCACTTGTCGGCTATGATTGTGTAGTTGAGCAGAGCTTTGCACACGCCCGCGGGGCACTTGTGATCCACAACGTGAGCCTCATACTCGTCTCTGAAGAACTTGAGAGTGGCAAGCACGGGGTTGGGGGCTGTCTGACCGAGGCCGCAAAGGGAGTTCTCTTTGATATAAAGGGCGAGCTCCTCAAGCTTGTCAAGGTCCTCAAGAGTGCCGTTGCCTTCGGTAATCTTTTCAAGGATTTCCTTCATTCTCATAGTGCCTATACGGCAGGGAGCGCATTTGCCGCAGGATTCGTCAACCGTGAAGTTGAGGAAGAACTTCGCTATATCAACCATACAGTTGTCTTCATCCATAACGATAAGTCCGCCGGAACCCATCATACAGCCGATAGCGGTAAGATTGTCATAATCAATCTCGGTGTCTATAAGACTTGCGGGGATACAGCCGCCGGAAGGTCCGCCGGTCTGAGCCGCCTTGAATTTCTTGCCGTTGGGTACGCCGCCGCCGATTTCTTCGATAACCTTGCGCAGAGTTGTGCCCATGGGAATCTCAACAAGACCGGTGTTGGTTATTTTACCGCCCAGAGCGAACACCTTGGTGCCCTTTGATCTCTCGGTGCCCATTGAAGCAAACCAATCGGCTCCCTTGAGAATAATCTGGGGGATATTGGCAAATGTCTCAACATTGTTTTCGGTGGTGGGCTTGCCGAACAGTCCCTTTACAGCGGGATAGGGAGGACGGGGACGGGGCTCGCCTCTGTTGCCCTCAATTGAAGTCATAAGGGCAGTCTCTTCACCGCACACAAAGGCGCCTGCGCCCAAGCGGATATGAAGATTGAAACTGAATCCGGAATCAAAGATATTATCACCGAGCAGGCCGTATTCCTTCGCCTGCTCAATAGCGATTTCAAGGCGCTTAACGGCAATGGGATACTCCGCGCGCACATAGATATAGCCCTCTGTGGCTCCTGTTGCGTAGCCGCAGATTGTCATAGCCTCAACTATACAGTGGGGGTCGCCCTCAAGCACGCTTCTGTCCATGAACGCGCCGGGGTCGCCCTCGTCGGCGTTACATACAACATACTTCTGATCAGCCTGGTTGGCGGCAGTGAAGCTCCATTTGCGGCCTGTGGGGAATCCTCCGCCGCCTCTGCCTCTGAGGCCTGAGTCGGAAACAACCTTGATAACTTCTTCGGGAGTCATCTCGGTAAGCACTTTGCCCAGCGCCGCATAGCCGTCAACAGCAATATATTCATCGATGCTTTCGGGGTTAATAACACCGCAGTTGCGAAGAGCAACTCTCTTCTGTGATTTGTAGAAGATTGTGTCATTGAGAGAAACCTTTGAGGGGTCAAAACCGTCTTTAAGCTCGGTCTTTACATCTTCCGCGACATCCTTGTAAACAAGTCTTTCGACTATTCTGCCCTTGAGAAGATGCTCCTCAACTATTTCCGCCACGTCATCCTTCTGAACTCTGCTGTAGAAAGTTCCTTCGGGATAAACAATAACAACGGGGCCTCTTTCGCAGAGACCGAAGCAGCCGGTGGGAACAATCTTGATTTCTTCATCAAGACCCTGCTTTACTATTTCTTCCTCAAAAGCGGCAAGTACCGCTTTGCTGCCCGAAGAAGTACATCCCGTACCGCCGCAGACCAAAACCTGTGAACGAATCATAAGCTTTCAACCTCCATTATGAGATAGCGTTAGTAATTGTATATTCGGAAATGACTTCTCCGCCTTTAAGGTGCTTTTCAACAACCTCAGCCGCTTTTTCGGCAGTCATTTTTACATAAGTGACTTTCTCTTTGCCTGCTTCAAAAACTTCCACAACAGGCTCAAACTGGCAAACGCCGATGCATCCGGTCTGTGATACGGTGACCTTATCCGTGAGGCCGGCTTCATTAACCTTCTCAACAAAGGCGTTGAGCACAGGTCTTGCCCCTGCCGCGATACCGCATGTTGCCATACCGACAACAACTCTTATGTCGCCGCTCCCCTCACGAAGGACAACCTTATCCTTCATTTTTTCTCTGATTGCGGCAAGCTCTGCCAATGACTTCATAATAATCTTCCTCCGTCGTTTGTTGTTTATTGGTTGTGAATTGAATTGTAGCCCTCCCTGAGATACTCCTCAATCCACTTTAATACCTCGTAGTTGTCAAGAGGCACATCCCCGAGCACTTCTCGCAGCTCGGGCGTGCTCAGCTCCACGGTGCCTCCCGGCGCGGAGTGAGTGAAAAACCAGTCAATATCGGGTGAACCGCCTATCAGCGCGGTGAGCGTCGATATGATGTCACCCAAAGGTGTAAAATCTATATGGTCCGTATAAAACCAAGCTGAAAGCTGAGTGCCGTGGTCATCGGGAGAGTCGCTCGAGGTGATTTCGAAGCTGCCCCCCGTCTGCTCCGCGGCGAGCTTGAGCAGCGGAATGCCCATGCCGACGTTTCTGGTTGTCCTGGTGGTGAAAAACGGGTCAGTCACATTCGCAACCTGTTCGCGGCTCATACCGCATCCGTTATCCGTGATTGTCAGCACAAGACGGTTTTCTGTCTCTTCAAGGTTTATATGTATCTGTGTTGCGCAGGCCTTTACGGAATTCTTCGCAACATCAAGTATATTAAGCGAAAGTTCTTTCATCTGTTTTTCAGCTTTTCGAAAAGATTTTTTACTATTTCCTCTTCTGTTTCTCCGTCCAGCGCGGCAGAGTGATCTTTGCCGTTTATCTGCCACAGCGTATGAGCATCAGACGAAATCACGGCGTTCAGGTCTTTTAACAGCGCATATTTTTCGCGGTAAGCAGGTATGTTTTCCTCATCGCGGAACTCCGCTGCTGTGAAAACGGGAGCAGAGGGAAACGTGCCGAGAACGGCTATAATTCCGTTTGCTTCCCTGTCAATATGTGCCGGGTAGCATATTCCGCCGTACTTCGCGACGGTCTGCGGCACCTCATCAACCGATATTGATACGGCGTTTGTCAGATAGTTTTCTTCAACGCCTGTCACCTCGTCGCTGCTGTCCATTATCAGCTGATTGCCGAAAACATCGGGCCTGTTTTTTATGAGAGTGCGTTTCCCGTTAATCTCTCTGCCGAATTCAAGAGCGCTTTCGCAGGAAGGAAAAAGACAGATTATATGTATTTCCTCCGAGGTTGTAAGCTCCATACCCGCAATGGGAATAATATTGTTTTTGCGCGCGGCGGAAAAGAAAGCGGGGCAGTTCAGCACCGAATTGTGGTCAGTGAGTGCCATTATATCGAGCCCGGCAACATTGCCCATGCCCGCGATATTGTTTGGAGTCATATCGTCATCCGCGCAGGGCGACAGGCAGGAATGAATGTGCAGGTCGTAATAGTAATCTTTCATATAAGGCCGCTGAGCGTTACGGCTGCTTCATAGGCGGGAAGCTGAGTTC
>JAEELT010000091.1 GCA_016282855.1 Clostridiaceae bacterium
ACATGCGCTCCGTATTGATCTTCAGGAGTATGACAATCCGGAGTTCTATAATGATTTCATACTGAATATTGAGAGCTCTTCCGATAACATACAGGGTCTGCTGAATATGGTGAGAAACTATATTACCAATGTTGTTCTTTTCTTTACTTTAAGTTCGGTTATTATTTCCATTGACCCCGTATGCCTTGTTATCATAGTGGTAACGGTTATGCTTTTTATGCCACTCAGCAGAAAAATCGGCAATCTCCGAACGGAATTATATGTGGAAAACACAAAACTTCACCGTAGATCCGTTTATTTTCAGCGCGTATTCTATCTTCAGGATTATTCCAAGGAAGTGCGCATGAATAACATCAGCACTTTGCTTATGGACAGATACAATGAAGCGGTTGACGCTGAGATTGCCGGTCAGAAGAAATATTGGAAAAAAATTCAAATAATAACATGGTTTCAGGACATGGGCGTAGATATAATCGGATTTATGTTTGTGCTTTCGGCTTATCTCGGATACTGTGTGCTTGTCAGGCACAGTATCAGCGCGGGCGGCTTTGCCGCGAGCCTCAGCAGCGCTACTCAGATTTCCCTGTCGTTCAGTTATCTAACCATTTATGCTATCACTCAGTTTACCGAGAGAGGCAAGTTGATTGAAAAATACCGTGAGTTCCTTGCGCGTGAGCCGGCAATCAAAGACGGCGAAGAAACAGCTCCGTGTGAAAAGCCCGAAACAATAGAGATTAAAAATCTCAGTTTCACTTATCCCGGCAGCGATCATCCCGTTCTCAAAAACATCAATCTCACGATTCATCCCTATGAAAAAATCGCGCTCGTCGGCTACAACGGCGCGGGCAAAACCACTCTTACCAATCTGCTTCTGCGCCTCTATGATCCCACAGAAGGTGAAATACGCATAGACGGCAAAAACATAAAGGATGTTACGGTGGAATCTCACAGGCAACGCTTCGCGGCGGTGTTCCAGGATTTCCAGACATACGCGTGTACCGCCGGCGAAAATGTGGCGCTTGATGTTGACCCGGACAGAGAAAGAGTTGAGTCTGCGCTGAAGAACAGCGGATTCTCAAAGCCGCTCAAAAAAGGTATTGAAACCGAGATTCTGCGTGAATTTGACGACGAAGGCATAATGCTTTCGGGCGGCGAAAGCCAGAAAATGGCAGTTGCCAGGGCATTTTATAAAGACTGCCCCTATGCCATTCTCGATGAACCCTCGGCAAATCTTGACCCGATAGCCGAATACGAACTTAACAAAACCATGCTTGAGGCGGCGCGCAACAAAACCGTTATATTCATTTCGCACCGTCTTTCAACCACTGTGGGCGCGGATAAAATCTATGTGCTCGCCGACGGCGAAATCATAGAAAGCGGCTCCCACGCCGAGCTTATGGAACAGAACGGCACATACGCCTACATGTTCAATCTTCAGGCCGAGAAATACAGAATATCCGCCGAAGAACAAGCCGGCACATAAATCGAGAGCGTTTGAACAAATCGGATAAATCAGTTTAATATCAAAGAGAATTATTAAACGCAGGCGGAGATAATTCTTATTGTTCTGACGCTTGTCTGCCCGATGCCTCAGTTTGACAAGCCGCTTCGCTTTTCGGTGCTCAATCCTCTTCAGCCGGTATAAATCCCGTTTTATCAGAATAATGACAAACACCCGGAGAGTGGGACTTTCGCCCGTTGCTCCGGGTATAATTTTATGCTTTCGGAAAAATATATCACGCAGTGATTACCGATTTATAAAATAAATATTGTATTTTAATATATCGGTATGATAAAATATTAAGGTAAACATTTTCTGAAATCTGTCTGGGAGGTTCGATATGAAAAAAGAAAAGGATCCCGTCAAAATTGAGAAAGAGATAGCCAAAAGGCAGAAACAGCTTGATAAAAGGGAAGGCAAGAGATACTACTTTTACCTGTTCTTCATCATCAGTATAGTCTACATAACAGATGAAGTTGCTTCGGCAATAGCGTCTTTCATGCAGCAGGATATAGCAAAGGACATCGCTTCCCTGGAAACCCTTAATAAAATAACGCTTCTGTCATTCCCTCTTATGGCGTTGGGCGTGCTCTACAAACCGCTTGCCGACAAATTCGGACGAAAGCCGTTTCTGATTCTGAACACATTCGGAATGTGCTTCGGCCTCTGCATTGTCTATATGACGCATAACCTGGCCGGATATATCGCGGGTACCGTTCTTACGCAGTTCTTCATCACACATGACATGCAGGTCGTTTACATAATGGAATCCGCTCCCGACAAACACAGGGCGAAGATTTATTCATCAATAAAATGTGTGGCCATGCTCGGCGTTACGCTTATTCCGCTTCTGAGAAAGACAATGATGCACAGCACATCGGAATGGAGAAATGTATTCATTGTTCCCGCTCTTCTGGGAATGGCTGTCAGTATAGCGGCAATCTTTCTTGCCAAGGAAACAGACGCGTTCAATATCGCCAGAATTAATGAACTCAAGGGAATCGCCAAGGCAGAAGAAGGCAATTCAAGCGGCGGAGGAATTATAAACGCGCTGAAATTCGGCTTCAGACATAAGCAGACCAAGTGGCTCTTCCTCGCTCTCGTATTCTGCGAACCCGGATTCATTTTTACTCTCGACTATCAGTCTATCATGACATTCGGCTTTGTGAAAAACGCGAT
>JAEELT010000092.1 GCA_016282855.1 Clostridiaceae bacterium
CGGGGGAAGAGCCGCGCTTTCAAGGTCAACGGTAAGAGTGACCGTGGAGCGGTAATCGACAGTCTGCTCAAAATCCGGGGATGAATCCGGCTTAACCGGTGTGCTGCCGGAATCAAACACATCTGAGCAGTAATAATGCTTTTCAGCGGAATGAACAGCGCCGTTGCCGGATTCAATATTGACATTCATCCATTCAAATTCGGAGCCTTCAAAATAAACATCACTGAGGTTGCCGCATTTCTCAAAAGCATCCTCGCAGATTTCCTGCACTTTTTTGCCTATGGCTACACTCTCAAGATTTTTGCAGCCACTGAAGACATAGCTTTCCACATACCTCAGCGATTTAGACAGCACAACTTTTTTAAGCTTCGTGCTGCCGGCGAAAGCGCCCATACCGAGCTCATCAACAGAAGCAGGCACGGTATATTCAGAGCCGGATTTGCCTACGGGATACTGGAGAAGCAAATCACCCGATGCGCTGAAAAGAATACCGCCGTCACTGATATAATTGCTGTTTCCGCTCTCAACATTGATTGATTTAAGAGAGGTGCAGTAGGCAAACGGATACCAGCTGATATATTCCGTTGCCGCGGGTATGGTTATTGAGCCGAGACTGCTGCAGGAATGAAACGCACCGGCTTCAATTCTCTTGAGTGTTGATGGCAGCGACACGTCGGTAAGGTTATTGCAGTCATAAAAAGCAAGACCGCTTATGCTGAGCACGCCCTCCTCAATAACGACCTTCTTGATTGAGCCCCTGGATTCATACCATGGAGCAAAGGTCATACTGTAATCCGGCATATATCCGCTGCCCGAAAGAGTAAGCGTGCCGAAAAACAGAGACCAGGTGAGTCCTTCATCGTCCTGTGAAGGCAGAGCAGATTCTGCGGCGCCTGTAACCCCGTCCTGCGCGGTGTATGCAGAAACCTGAAGCCCCGCAAACGGAATAAGCAGACAAAGCAAAACAGGAATAAGCTTTTTCTTTAAGAATTTCATATTACATTCCCTCCCATATACAATTAATTGTAACACTCCAAACGATAATATGAAACTGTCTTTTTCGAAACAGAATATAAAGCAACAGAAATAGTTCACACAGCGGCGGGGAAAGCGGTAACCGGCGCCGCTGCGCAAAGCGAAAGTAAGATTATCATTCTTCCGCGGGATAAGGCAGTTTATTCATACTGCGCGGCTATCGCAAGACCGATTCGTCTGAGCTCGTCTCTCGCCTCCTGAGGCTCGAGCACCTCGCACTGCCCGGAAAGACCTATAAGCCAGGAATAAAACTGCATGCTGACATCCACATCAACCGTGATTGTAAATGACTCGCCGTCCCTGTCCGGTATGATGGAGGTGTTTTGGCCGAACTTGTCAAGCACCACGTTTACAAGGCCTTTGTCAAACCTGATTCTGACCTTTTTCTCATCTCCGTGGTACATATTGAATACCTTTTTGTTATATGACGAGATGTCAATCTTTTCATAAAGCTCCTGCCCCTGCCTCGGGTTGCCGCCGGCGCTGACATTCTTCATCCTGTCAACCCGGTAATGCTTCATTTTGCCGGCCGCCGGGTCATAGCCGAGCATATAGTAATTCTCATCTTCCCAGAGCAGGCAGAAGGGGCTGATTTCATATTTGACGCCGTTGTTTTTATACTCCGGCTTTTTCTGCATATTGTAATAGAAATATTTGAAAGTTACGGTGTGATTGCCGTTAATCGCGTTTGAAATATGGTCAATATTGTTGAATATGCCCGTCTGCTCCGTCTTGACCCTGTTGTGCACAACAACCTGCCTGTGCAGGTCGCCGGCTTCAAATTTATTGGTCAGGCGTTCAATTTTCTTTATAAGCTCAAGGCTCTGATTCTCGGTGAGAAATTTAGAAACCTGCACAGAGTCAACAAGCATCTTGATTTCGGGAAGATCAAAGCTGCGGGAGGCATAGAAATAACCTCCGTACTTGCCTTTTTTCATCAGAATATCATCGCCGTAAAGCTGAAGCTGAGCAATATCGTCATAAATGGTTTTTCTCTCAACGAAAATATTGCGCGACTTAAGATAGGCAATCAGCCCCGCAACGGAAACAGGGTGATCCTCATCCGAGTTTTCAAGAAGATAATCGCGGATATAAAGAAGCTTGAGCTTCTGGTTTACAATCTTTTCCTTAGGCATATCCCACACTCCGTAATATTCCTTTATTTTCAAGGGAAAACAACTGCCCTTTAGAGGCGCGCCCCGCCGAGCTTATGCCTGTCAGCCGGCAAGCTCAAAATGCAGGCTCAGGTTTCGGGCGGGTCTTACCGAGAACACCGCGAAGCCTTCGCTCTGCTCAACAAATGAGACACCGCCGCTGCCGGTGAAAGAGCCGCTCTGATAAATCACACTGCCGTCAAGCTTCACAGCCTGACCGTCACTGCAGGGCACATAGATGAGAGCCCGCGCGCCTTCGGGCAGAGAAGCGTCAAGGGTGAAGGCACCATCCGTTTTGGTTTCTGTTACGCTGATATATCCTTTTACAGACGGCACAACGCATTTCACGGTGTCGGGTTCTGTGAGCTGCGGCTTGATAATATATTCCTCATAGCCGGCTTTTACGGGGCGTATTCCCGCAAAATATTTGCTCATTATCACGAGAGGTCCGCCGGACCAGGCATGATTTGAAGTGCCGTCGGCCTTTACCCAGCCCTCCCAGAGAGTTGAATAATTTTCTTCAATCATCGAGCCGTATCTCTGCAGCATTCTGCTCTTTGCAATATCGTATCTGTCCATACGGCAGAGAGCTTCAAGCACATAATATTCCATATAAGGGCTTGAATTCTTTGTGCTTTTGAGAACGGACGATATTACATCATATTTATCACTGCCCGCAAGGCCCGAGATAACGGCAAGCGCGTTTGCTCTGTCATCCGGGGCAACGGTGCCGCCACTCTTATACCCGTTTTTGGTCCATAGGGATTCATAGCCGGCGCTGATTCTGCTCATCCTCTCACGGATATCATTGCTGTCTTTTCCGAGAACGCCGGCCATATCGTCCAGGCACGAGAGAGCATAGTAATACCAGGCGTTTTCAATCGCCTCCACATCGGCAAAGTTGCCCCAGTCGAGCCAGTCCCACGATCCGGCGCGGTGCTCCACAAGATTATTCTGCCCTATATTCCAGAGGTTCACATAGTTTACGCCGGCGTCATAAACAGACGAAAGGAACTCCCTGTCGCCCGTGTACATATAATATGTCCAGAAGCCGCATATACCGGCGAGCTGCTGAACGGGGAGCTCAAAGAAGCTGTCGGTTGACGGCACAACCGTCTGAAGCACATTTGTGCTGTCCACGTGACCGAGCATAGAGGCAACGCCCTTCTGATAAAGAAGATAGGACTTCGCGTCAAGCGAATACATGGACATTGCCATCTCGTTTGTAACATCGCCCCACCACTGCGCTCTTTCTCTGTCGGGGCAATCCATAAAATTATCGCGCATGGTCACATAGAGAGTACGCAGTGATTTCTGCCAGAGGGCGGTCAGCTTTTCATTTTTACTCTCAAACAGGCCGGAAAACTCGGTGTCATAGCCCGTTTCACGGTATTTAAGCTCAAGAATCTTTACCCCTGCCGGGATTTCATACGAAATATGCTCGCCGTTAAACCAGCCGAGCGCCTCAAACGCCTGCTCGCCCTCTTTGGTTATGTAAGTGTCGCTGACAGCGCCTATCCAGGTATTCTCTGTTATAATCCTGATTTTTTTGCCTGCTTTGGACTTCACCTTAAGGTATGGAGTGCACTGCGCGTTATAGGGAATATCGAGCGTAATCACTTTTTTTATAAGAAATGTGCGTCCGGTATAATCATCAGAGTTTATATAGTCCTTAAGGCCGTAATCTTTAAGAAGAGGAATGCCGCGCGGGAAGAGCCTGCCCCACGGGGCACAGCCTCCCGTGCCGTTTTCAGCCGCGTTTTTCCAGGCGCTCTCGTCAAAGCCGGGGGAAAGCCAGTCTCCGGGGTCCTTCCTTGCGTCATAATAAATATTGAACTCGGGCAGTCTGTAATTCGGCTGGGAAGCGCCGTTATCATCAAGATAAGCGGGGTGGCGGCACGCCTTCCAGCTGCTGTCAGATATTATATCCCCCGCCTCAAACAGGAAGCCCGCCCTGCCGCTGTCCGTATTGGAAAAGCTTGTGTCCTTGCCCCAATACCAGACAAGCGCGCAGATAACATTTTTGCCGCTCCTGAGATAAGGCCCTATATCAACCGTGTCAAAGTAACTGTCATCCGGAGTGGGACCTCTTTTGACATTGCCCTCAAACACGACATTTTCGCCGTTTATATAAAGCCAGTATCTCGAGTCAGCCGAAATATAAGCTTTAAGCTCCCCGGGCGCTGAGGAAAAATCGACAGTTTTTCTCAGACACATCCACACGTTTTCTTCGCTGCCGTCGGATGAATCCCAGATGTACTTTGCCTTCCAGCCGGTTTTTGGCACAGTGTCAATACGACTGTAGCCGGCCGGAGTTTCGGGAATGGTGTAATCATTTCTGAAAAGCATTTTGCTGCTGCCGCCTCCTGCAAAGAGATTGGAAAAGAATGTTATGACCGCCAGGAAAAATGAAATAATTCTGTTCACCTTATTGCACCTCAACAAGCCGGGATTATACAGTATTAAAAGCTTTGTAACGGCGTGAAAGCGCCGGTTTACTCATATCAGAAATATCTTTCGCAGTATTCAAACAGCTTTGCCGAATACTCTTTTGCGGCAGGAGAAACACGGTCAAGTTTAAGGCCGTGCCCCGCAAGGGAATAAAGAATATAATCGTAAGGCGCTCCCGCCTTTTTGAAAGCATTTATAATGGATTCTCTGTTGCCGGCGGGAACAACAACATCGAGAGCTCCGTAGGCAAAAAGCGAAGGAACGCTGTCCGCAGTGACATAAGTGACGGGAGAAACATAAGCGACTATCTCATCCTCCCTGCCCTCTGCCGTAAATCTGTCCACCGTTTCCTTACCTGCGAGGGAGCGCGCAAGAGAAGGGCCGGAATTGCCCCAGGCTTCGGTGCTGAAATCAGAAGGCCCTACTCTGTTGGCGGTAAAAGCAATCTGAACAGGGCTTTCATCTGCTCTTGTATATGAATACATCATCGCGAGATGAGCACCCGAGGAGTAGCCCGAGGGAGCGACCTTGGTGATGTTTATACCCTTTTCGGCGGCAAATTCCTTAACACGGGCTATTGCGAGCCCGATTTCATCAAGAACGGTATCAACCGAATAGCTTCCCGCCGTTTCGGACGAGCGCAGGGTAAAACTCATTGTGGCGGCGACATAGCCCTTTGCGGCCGCCTCTATGCAATCCGCCGCCTTATCCTCTTTATTGCCCGTTGACCAGGAGCCGCCGTGAATAAAGAGAATAAACCCGTTTTCCTCACGGCTGAAGGCAGCCTTCGGAATATAAATATCGAGAATATTTCTTTCGCTCGCTTCGGAATACACTATATCCTTGTAAACCTCATAATCCGTGCTGTAGGCGCCGAGCCCGAGAAATGAACTGATTACGGTAACCGCTGTCATATAAACAGCCAGGAGTCTGTCAAGCATTTTTATCATCCTTTCCTTATCGGATTTTAATAATGTCAGTCATAAAGACCCGATGAAATATATCTGTCACCCGAGTCCGGCAGAAGGGCTACAACGGTCTTTCCTTCGTTTTCGGGGCGTTTTGCTATCTGAATCGAGGCACAGAGGGCGGCGCCCGAGGAAATACCGGCAAGCACGCCTTCGTCCCTGCCGAACTGTGCGGCGTATCTGTATGCGTCCTCGTCTGAAACGGCAATAACTTCATCATAAACCGAAGTGTCAAGCACCTCAGGCACAAAGCCCGCTCCTATGCCCTGAATCTTGTGAGCGCCGGCTTTTTTGCCGGAAAGCACGGCGGAAGACTCCGGCTCGACCGCAATAACCTTTATCTGAGGATTCTTCTCCTTGAGGTATCTGCCGGCTCCCGTGATGGTGCCGCCTGTGCCGACAGAGCAGACAAAAAAGTCTGCTTCGCCGCCGGTGTCTGCGTAAATCTCGGGGCCTGTGGTTTTGTAATGAGCCTGCGGGTTTGCGGGGTTTGTAAACTGCCCCGCGATAATTGAGCCCGGGATTTCGCGGCGGAGCTCTTCCGCCTTCTCTATAGCGCCGGCCATACCCTTTGAGCCTTCGGTGAGCACAAGACGCGCGCCGTAAGCTCTCATAAGGGCTTTGCGCTCCTGAGACATTGTTTCGGGCATAACTATAACCGCCTTGTAACCGCGGGCGGCTGCAACGCTCGCGAGCCCGATGCCCGTGTTACCGCTCGTAGGCTCAATTATCACGCTGCCCGGGCCTATAAGCCCCGCGGCCTGCGCTTCTTCGAGCATATTAAGAGCAACTCTGTCCTTAGCGGAGCCTGCCGGGTTAAAATACTCAAGCTTCACAAGCAGCCTTGCCCGGAGATTCGCGGCCTTTTCGGTATTCACCGCTTCAAGCAGAGGCGTGCCTCCGATAAGCTCGTCAACGGATTTATATATATGAGGCATTTCAGTCTTCCTTTCTTTCGGGAATTTTCAGAACTTTATCAAACAGAGGTGCCCAGAATTTCGGGGCGCACACAGCCGTGAGAAGCACAGCCACAAGTATTTCGTAAAGAATAAGCATTGAGGTGAAGTAACCGTCTATGCCGAATCTGCTGTTGACAAGGCCGAACCAAAGTATCTTGAAGAAAAAGTGAAGCGCGTAAATTTGAACGCTTCTTGCGCCGATGTCGGAGAAAAACAGGTGATTTTTGCTGCCGGGAACAAGCGCGATAACAGCCGCGCTCATAAGAGCAGACACAGCGTAGCACGCGACTCTGACAAGGAACGCCCAGGGGCAGCCCGGTCTGAAAACGCCGTAAGGGTTTCTGCCGGTAAACAGGAACTTAACATCCTTTATGTCATCATAAAAAAT
Organism: Clostridiaceae bacterium; assembly: GCA_016282855.1. Classification (GTDB taxonomy): domain Bacteria; phylum Bacillota; class Clostridia; order Oscillospirales; family Acutalibacteraceae; genus CAG-177. The sequence continues at coordinate 6,956 of JAEELT010000092.1, forward strand.
CACCGTAACGGCAATCACCGCGGCTATAACGGCAACAGCAAGAACTTTAACAAGACGCCCGCTCAGTTTTTCAGCGACCTTCTTCGGGTCAAGGCAGTAGCCGGCAAAATAAAACGGGAAATAGACGATTATCCTTGAAAGGCAGAGAAAATCACGTATCTCATTATCATAACCGGCTATAAGAGCTATAAGCACGGACAGCACAAAAACATATCTGCGGTCAAATCTGTCAACAGCTATTATAATCAGGCTGAAAGCGAAAAGGCAGAAAGCGTACCAGGGAACGCTGCCGTCCGCAAAAAGATGAAAAGCGGGTTTTGTGCCGTTTGCAATCCATTTTGCGATGAAATCGAGGGCCTTGATAAAGAGATAAAGCACAAGGTAAGAAGCAATCCTCCCCCACCGCTTTTCTTTTATGTTTCTCTTGCCGAAAAGGCCCGAAATAAAAATAAACAGGGGCATGTGGAAGGTATAAATCACAAAACGCATTACCCCTGTGGCAAACGAAATGCCGGCATAAATATCAGCTATGTGGCCGAGCACCACAAGGAAGATAAGCACGAATTTTATATTATCCCATTTTGTGTCTCTGAATGAAGGTGATAAGGTCATATATCCACTTCCTTTACGGTGATAATATCACATTGAGCACTTTCTTTCAATAAAATTTTATAATTATACTTGTACACAGAAAAGAATTATGTTACGATTAACTGAGAATACTCAAATCTTATAAAAGAGGTGTCATCAATGAAGCTTCCCGTGGCAGTTCAGCTCTATTCCGTAAGAGATGAAATGGAGCAGGATTTTTACGGCACAATCAAAAAAATGAAGGAACTCGGCTATGACGGCATTGAATTTGCCGGCCTGTTCGGTCAGAGCCCCGAAAAAATCAGGGATTTCTGCAAAGAAACCGGTATTACGCCCATTTCAGCCCACGTGCCTTACTACGATATGCTTGCCGACCCCGAAAAGGTGCTCGCAGACTATGCCTGCATAGGCTGCAAATATGTTGCTGTGCCCTACCTTACCGAGGAGTGCAGACCCGGCACCGACGGCTTCGCTGCCACAATTGAAGGCATCAGAAAAATTGCCGAGGCGGCGGAGAAGCTCGGAATACAGCTTCTTTATCACAACCACGACTTTGAATTTGTAAAGATTGACGGCGAATACGCTCTTGACATTATTTATTCGACCATCCCCGAAAATCTGCTTAAAACCGAGATCGACACCTGCTGGGTGAACGTTGCGGGAGTAAACCCCGCCGAATACATACTCAGATATTCCGGCCGCTCCCCTGTGGTGCATCTTAAGGATTTTGTAAAAACCGGCAATAAGGTCGGCACGCTCTATAAGCTCATCGGCATTGAAAGCGAAGACGATGACAAGGGCGAGGATTCCTTCTCATTTATGCCCGTGGGGCACGGCATGCAGGATATGCCTGCGATTCTTGACGCCTGCTTAAAGGCTGACTCAAAGTGGGTTATAGTAGAGCAGGACGAGCCCGCAAAGGGGGCAGGCAGAGTTGAATCCGTTAAATCAAGCCGAGAGTATCTTGCTTCTCTGGGCTGGTAACAGAGGAGCTGTGAGATGAAAAAGCATATTGCAATCCTTACCGCGCTTTGCCTTATCATTCTCGCCGGCTGCGAAATAACCCCTCACGAAAAGCCTAACGCTCCCGACACTTACTCTGAAGAACAAAACTCCGAATCAGGCAGCAGTCAGAGCTATTATTCAACCGACGCGCCGGAACCGCTGCACGAACTTAAGCGGGACTCCCTTCCGATTGATTTTATAGGGCATACTCTTTTGGAGGCCGAAAAGATTTTCGGCACAGCGGGCGGAGGTTTCCCCTGCGCCGACGGAGGCACTCTCAATTACTGGGAGGATTCAATAGAAAAAGTGTACTTCTCAACGCACGATAACAGCGGTGACAGCAACGCGATATTCAAAACCGTTTACTGCTCCGCAAAAGGCATCAATCTCGCGCCCGGCCTTGCCGCAGGTGAAAAGTACGACAAATACAAAGAATCTTTCCCCGAGCTATCGGATTGCGAATATGACAGAAGCTCAGCATACTACCGCGCAGGCTTTGATACGGTTAAAGACGGAGAAATACCGCTCCACATCTACCTGTATTTTTATACTCCCGAAGATACTTGCAGCGGTATCATAATAACAAGCGAAGAGCTTAAAGCCTCAATATCTTTAATTGATGCAAACGAAAGAGGCAGCTATGCGCTTTTCACACTGAACCGATCGTATAAAGACGCGGTGGCGAAATACAAAAAACACGCCTTCGACTACGGCGATTATGACACTCCGCAGGCAAAATCACTCATCCTTGCCGGCATAAACTACAACCCCATAGAGGTTTCATCCGGCGATACGGCAAGGGTAAAGACGGTAAGCATTTCATCTGAAGATCTGCCGGTTTTGCCCGGAATAAGATGCGGAATGAATATCGCGGACCTGCGAAAGGACTCAAGCAAATACATCAGCTCAAGCAGCCCGCTTGCCTACGGCACCGTGCAGGAGGTCAATGACGCGTGCGAGGAATTCGGCAGCGTTTACTGCAGCACCATACGCATAGGAGCAATGAATGTGGAGTGCTACTGCGCCATTGACAGCAACGGAATTCTGACGCAATGGGACTTTCTCGCAAAATCAACATATTGACATAAAACACAGAAAAGGAGTAACAAAATGGTTGACGAAATTTTAGATGCTTTCAAAGAGAAAAAAGCGGAAATCAAAGAAAGAAACTACGACCAGAAACTCAAGGTAGGCATCATCGGCACAGGCTGGATTGCGGAAGCGCACGTAAACGCCTACAAGAAGTGCCCGGATGTTGAAATTGTCGCTCTTGCCGACCTTATCCCCGGCAAAGCAGAAGCGTTCTGCGAAAGATACAACGTGGGCAAGGTTGCGTTTTTCCCGAGCCACAAGGAGCTCATCGACTCCGGTATGTGCGACGCTGTAAGCGTATGCACCTACAACGCCACTCACGCCGAGTGCACGATTTACGCTCTTGAGCACAATGTGAGCGTGCTTCTCGAAAAGCCGATGTGCGTAACTCTTGACGAGGCAGTTGCAATTTGCAAGGCGGAGAAAAACAGCGATGCCGTGCTTTCCATTGGCTTCCAGCCCCGTTTTGACGAGAATATGAAGATGCTCAAGAAGGTTGTTCAGAGCGGAGAGCTCGGAAAGATTTATTATATCCAGACAGGCGGCGGCAGACGCAGAGGCATCCCCACCCCCTTCGGCACTTCCTTTATCAGAAAAGAGACTGCCGGCATAGGCGCGCTGGGCGATATAGGCTGCTACTCACTCGATATGGTCCTCAATTCAATCGGCTACCCCAAACCTCTGACTGTTTCGGGTTATAAATCCGATTTCTTCGGCAAGGCACCCGAATATGAGCACAGCGATGTTTTCAGCGTTGATGACTTCGCGGCCGGCTTCATCCGCCTTGAGGGTGATATCATCCTTGACTTCCGCATTGCGTGGGCAATGAATCTCGACACCCCGGGTGACACCATTATTATGGGCACAAAAGGCTCAGTCAGAGTTCCCTCAACCGAATGCTGGAACGGCTCAATCGGCGGTCCTCTTGTTATCTATCACGAAATCGCCGGAGAGCAGATTGAAACAATCATACCCGAAAAGGATAACAGCGAAAACTGCTTTGATATCAAGATCCGCTCTTTCTGCGACGCTGTCAAGGAGCACGGCGAGGCACCCGTACCCTGCAGGGAGATACTTTACAATCAGGCAATAATCGACGGCATTTCACGCTCCGCCGAGCTCGGCAGAGAAATCGCGATTGAAATACCCGAGATATAATCTTTTAAAATTTTAATACAGGAGTGATTAACTATGGTTCTTGCAGCTGTCGGCAAAAACGGAACAGGCAAAGACTTCTTCCTTGAATATGTTGCAAAGACATACGGTTTCCCGATGATTTCAATAGGCGATGTTGTAAGAGAGCTTGCAACCAACGACGGCCTTGAGCTCACGAGAGACAATCTGCACGCCACATCAAAGAAGTATATGTCCGAAAACGGGCAGACCTTTTTCCCCGAGATGATAGTCAAAAAAATCAAGGAAAGCGAAAGCCCCAATTTCCTTGTATCGGGCATTCGTCCTCCTTCGGATATTGAGGTTTTCAAAAAGGCGTTCGGAGATAAATTCGTGCTCGTTGATGTCGTGATAAGCGATGACGAGGTCAGATATCAGAGAATGCTCGCCCGCGGCTCCGAGAGAGACGGCAAGAGTGTTGAGAAGCTTCGCGAAAACGATATTCACGAGGAAGAGATTTTCCACACCAGCGAAAGCGAAAAGATGGCCGACTACATTATGAAAAACGACGGCACCGTGGATGATTTCTACGCAGGAGTAAAGGATTTTTACGACAATTACCTCAGCTCGAAATTAGACTGATTCAAAACAAAAAGACCTGCTCCGGCAGGTCTTTTTTGCTGTTTACATCTGTCCGGCGTTATGATAGAATAATTACGTTGATTCTTTACTGCGGAGTGAAACTTATGGGCATAATAGTCGGGCTCGGCGGCGGCGACTGCAACACCGATGCCGCAATCATTTTTGACAAAATAATATCCCTATCCGGCAAGAAAAATCCCGGGGTCATTATACTGCCTACCGCAAAGATGGACGACAAAGACGGCAACGCAGACGAAAGAGCTTATTTTGCCTCAAAAGGGTGCGAGACGCAGTTTATGCTTGTGACAAAAGAAAACCTGACTCCGGAAGAAATAGACTGCCGTCTTAACGGTGCCGATATTATATTTGTCGGCGGCGGCAATCTCAAATACCTTATGAACGCCTGGAGAGAAACAGGAACGGATAAAGCGCTTAAAAACGCCTATAAAAACGGTAAGGTACTGTGCGGCTCGTCATCGGGCATGATGTGCTGGTTTGCCGAAGGGTTTGATGACTGCGGGGAAAACGGAGAGTTTATGTTTGTGAAAGCTCTCGGCTTCATACCCTACTGCGCCTGTCCACATTTTGAAAGCGGCAGCTGGAGCTCATTTGAAACAAGAGCAGAAGAGAGCTCTCTCTCCTGCTTCGCTCTCGAAAACGGCGCTGCCCTTATCAGCGCGCACGGCGAAATGAGCGTAATAAGCGGCAGCGAAGGCGGAAGAGTCTATTTATTTGACAAGAATAACGGATACAGAAAAGAAGTGTTCGGAGGCACAATAAAAAGCAACCATGAAATATAACCCTGACATAATCAGAAGCGCGAGAAAATCGCTTGTAATAGAAGTGCGACCCGACGGCAAGGTTACCGTGAGGGCGCCGTATTCCCTGCCGTATAAAGAAATAGAGGATTATATAAACAAACACGCCGGCAAAATAGAAGAGCTGATAAAAAAGCAAAACGGAAGAAATGCCGGCGCGCTTCCCAAATTCACAGATGAAGAGCTTGCCGAAGCTGTCGCCAAGGCAAAAGAAATAATTCCGCCGAGGGCTGAATACTACGCAAATCTGATAGGGGTCACATATAATAAAATCGGAATTAAGACACCGAAAACGCGTTGGGGCAGCTGCTCATCAAAAAAGAACCTGAATTTCAGCGCTCTGCTTGTGCTCATGCCCGAGGAGATAATGGACAGCGTAATAGTCCACGAGCTGTGCCACCTTAAGGAAATGAATCACTCCGCCCGCTTTTACGACGAAATACTAAAAGTAATGCCCGATTACCGCGAGCGAGAAAAATGGCTGAAAACCAACGGAAGCAAATACACATCGAGGCTGTAAAACAAATACAAATCCGGAGGCTGTAAAGACCTCCGGATTTTTTATAACATTTATAAAACTAATCGTTGTCACTGCGCTGCTTGCGAAGATAAGACCCGGGGGGTATATCCGCACCGCATTCAAATGAGAGCTCCATCATCGGGTGAGGAGCGCTGTCGACAGCCTCCCCGTCACCGTTTCTGAGGTTTTTTACCGTGACGGTAACGGGCGCAGCTCCCTTAACCATAGCCTCAAGGACATCGCCTTCAAAAAACCTGTTGCGCTGTGTGGCATAAAGAACACCGTTTTCGCATTTCTCCGTTACCGCGGCAACATCCCAGTTTCTGATATAACCGCCGTTATAATAAATATTGGCATCCTCGAGCGGGGAGCCGAAATAAAATCCCGTGCAATACTGCCTGTGGCTTGCCTTGTAAACCTCGTCTTTTACCCATTCCTCAACCCTGTAGTCGGGAGAAAAGCCGCCTGCCGCAAAGCCGTCAAGCGCGCTTCTGTACGCATTTACGCTGACTGCGGTGTAATAGGCGGATTTGGCCCTGCCCTCTATCTTGAAGCTGTTTATACCGGCGGCATAAAGCTCGGGAATATGCTCTATCATACACATATCCTTTGAGTTGAAAATGTAAGTGCCGCTGCCGTCCTGCTCTACGGGGAAATATTCGCCCGGGCGTTTTTCCTCCATAAGCGCGTAATTCCACCGGCAGGGCTGAGCGCAGTCTCCCCTGTTGGAATCTCTGCCTGTCATATAGTTAGAGAGAAGGCATCTGCCGCTGAATGAAACACACATAGCGCCGTGCACAAAGCACTCAATTTCGAGCTGTGCGGGTACCTTTGCCCTGATGCCCGCAATCTCTTCAAGAGAAAGCTCCCTCGCGGTCACGACTCTCTTTGCGCCCATATTATACAGCTCATTTGCGGTGACATAATTGGCGACTCCGGCCTGGGTGGAAATATGTATCTCCATACCGGGAACCGTTTTTTTTGCGAGCGAAAGCACGCCGAGATCGGTGACTATAAGAGCGTCAACGCCGCAGTGAGAAGCGTACTCAAGAAACTGCGGGAGCCGGTCCATTTCGCTGTTGCGCGGGATTGTGTTGCAGGTGAGATAAACTCTCACGCCGCGCTCATGCGCGTATTTGCAGGCCCTTTCAAGCGAATCGCCGCCGAAAGAAGCGGCGGCGGTTCTCATTCCGAACCTGTCAGAGCCGAGATAAACCGCGTCGGCGCCGTATTCAACGGCCGCGTGCAGGCGTTCCTCATCACCCGCGGGCGCAAGTATCTCAGGGATTGGATAGTCAAGCATATCTTTTACCTCACCGGTTATTTGCCCTGAGAACGAGGTTGGCGTTATAATCGTGCTCGGACTGTGTGGCGGCAAGATAAATCTTGCCGTATTTATCGTGACGGAAGAAATAATAATTTGTATTGTTGGGGTAAAGCGCTGCGTTTATGGCATCGTCACCGGGGTTGCATATGGGCCCCGGAGGAAGCCCCTGAATTGTATAGGTGTTATAGCTCTGGGCATACATATTTGCCTCAACCGCTTTCACATTGGGGGAAATAAACTTATCAATGTATGTCGTGGTGGAGTCGCAGCCGAGTGTGGGCCAGGATGTTGAGTGCCTGAGTCGGTTGTGAATAACGGATGAAATGTCTTTCATCTGATCGGTGTTGGCCGCCTCTCTCTGAATAATTGAAGCAATGGTGATTATTTCATCCATTGTGTAGCCGAGCTTATCGGCCTGCTCCTGATACTCATCGGTCCATTCAAGCTGACTTTCATCAAGGAATTTGCGTATTACGCTGTTGGGGTCGCTGTCAACATAGAACTCGTATGTATTCGGATAAAGGTAGCCCTCAAGCTTGAATGTACGGTACTGCCCGGCTTTTATTCCGCCTATGAACTTATAGTCGAAATCCGTGCCCGTAATCGAGCCGAGAAGGCGCTGCTTGCTGCAGACCCCGAATTTGTCAAGGCGCTCGAAAATCTGATAAACAGTCCATCCTTCGGGAATAGAGACATAAACGGTGTCCTTCCCTGCCTGGGCCTCGCGGAAATCGTGGAGGTAAGTTTCAAGACCTTCATTCTTTTCCACATAATATACTCCGCTCAGATAAACCGGCTCTTTAACATTTGTTTTGTTGAGATTTTTGAGGGTGGTGAAAAGCTGATAATACATCTTGCAGAAAAAGCGCTGGTGCACAAGGCCGTTATCCGCAAGAATATCTATAATCTGATTGGTTGAAGCATCATTGGGAATCGTAACCGTCACCGTGTCTTCGGTGCGGTTAAAAGCAAGCAAATCCTCTATGCAGGAGATTGCGTAAGCGGAGAGCCCGGAAGTGAAAATAATAAGCACAGCAAGGAAAAGCACAAACGCTCCCCTGCCCGATCTTTTTTTCTTCTTTTTCTTTGCGCCGTCGTGCTCGCTGACTACAGTGCGCACGGGCTTGACGTTGGAGAAATAAATCTCACCCCTGTTTTCGGGATGCGTTTCCTCCGGCTCATACTGAGGCTCTTCATAGCTGAAGTTCACCTCAAATTTCTGCCTGCCGGCGTCGGCAAAATCCGGCACGGTGGGCTCACGGCTCTTGAGAAGCTCGTCAAGCTCATCGGGGCTCATATAGTCCTCATCGGAAATTGTCACTTTAAAAGGCTCGCGTTTTTTTCCGTTTTCTTCCGGCATCAGATACACCTCCGTTCGATTCTTTTCTCAGAAATGATGCAGTCAACCGCCATATCATAAGAACTGTGCGGAATTTCTTCATATATAAAGTCATCAAAAACCGGCACGGCGTAAAAGACACTGCCGTTTGCCGAAATAAACCTGTCATAATATCCGCCGCCGTATCCGAGGCGGTGAAAGCCTCTGTCGACGCACAGCGCGGGAGTAACGCAGAAACAACTGTCAAAGCTGCCGGGTTTATCACCGCACGAGGTCGGAATGCCGTATTCACCCGGCACAAGAGCCTGAAGCGAATCAAGATATCTGAACTCCATATTGCCCGAATCAACGCGCGGCACGGCGACCTTTTTGCCGAGTAAAAGAGATTTTTCAATTATTTCCCGTGTGGATATTTCATCATTTACGCAAACATAAACAAGCACAAGCTCAGAGTCGATGTATTCCTTAAGAGAAAACAGATTATGCAGAATCATCCTTGTTTTTTCATCTCTGTCTCTTTCGGTAACGGCGGCTCTTTTCGCAAGGCACTGTCTGCGCAGGGCGCTCTTGCCCGTCACGAAATCTGGAGAGAGGCGGCAAGCTCATCCGAAACAGCGTCGCCCTTGAAATAACGCACTATTTCGAGGCCGAATTTCACCGCGCTGCCCATACCCTTCGAGGTGATTATGTTACCGCTTGTCACCGTGTATTTTTCGCTGAGGACGGCGCCTTTAAGCTCGTGTTCAAAGCCCGGGAAGCAGGTGGCTTCCGCCCCCTCAAGCAGACCCATGCGCCCTAAAATAAGCGGAGCCGCGCAGATTGCGCAGACAAGCCTGCCCTGTGAGGCGCAGAATTCAATGCTGTCGCGCACGGTCCTGCTCTCAAAGAGATTGAGTGTGCCGGGCATTCCGCCGGGCAGTATCACTCCGTCAAGGCCGGTGAATGTGGCTTCATCGGTATCCATATCGCAAATAATCTTTACGCCGTGAGAGCCGGTAATCTGCTTTGAATTGACTCCTACGGACCTGACATCTATGCCGGCGCGCCTTATTACATCGAGCGAAGCAATCGCTTCGGTCTCCTCAAATCCGTCGGCAAAAAACATATAGAGCATAACAGCACCTCTCAGTCAAGTGTAAAGTTAAGAAACACGCCTTCGGGAATCGCCCTGCCCGAGCAGGAAAGGGCCATCCCGTGCGGCTCACCGCGCCCGCCGCTGCGGCACGGGAGAGAAACCGAGGCAAACCGGGAATTATGTGTTTCGAGAAGGTATTCGATAAATCCGGCCGTATCCGGGCCTATATCTATGTCGCTGATATTCAGGGCATCGCCGGATGCTTCATACTGAGCGTATCCGTACTTTGAGGAATACAGGCAGCGTGTTTCTCCTTCGCACAAATCGGCAAAGCAGGAAGAAAGAACGCGGCAGGCATGAGAATAAAAAACCGGAACATCCGAAGCGACAGGCGCATTGCGCTCTCCCGCCGTGAAGGTCCTTACCTCGAAACCACGGGTTTTTACAAAGCCGTGCTTTGAATAGAAGCCGTAAAGCTCCGGGCTGCCGGGCTTAAGAAAAATGAAATCCTTTTCATTTGCACGGGCAGTTTCTGCGGCGGCCTCTATAAGCGCGCCCATTATGCCCCTGCCGCGATACAAAGGCGAAGTGCAGGCGGCATAAAGATAATATGACGGATAAATGTCTGCCTGCGCCCTTACCTCGCCCTCAATCAGGAAAAGCTGGGAAACGACCTTTTCTTCTTCACAGTAAACGAGGGGCAGAATATCGCCGTAAACAGGGCTGTCAAAAAATGCGTCAACCGTGCGTTTTTCATCCGAGAAACTCTCCTGCCACAGGGCGGTCATGGTTTCTCTGTCACTCTCGTGCGCCCGCCTTATCATAAAATATCTCTTATCGCGCTGTAAATTCTGCCGTTGATTTCTTCCGGAGAAAGCGGCTCTCCGTTCTTCGCGCAGGATATTTTTATCCAGCCGAGCTTGTCGCACGAGTAATCCGCAGCCACACGGCACTGTGCGAGATAATCTGTGTTTTTCTCGTGAATATCCTTTTTGCTCTCGTCACCGCCGTATCTTGATGACATAAGTTTCTGGGAAACATCCACCGGCATATCAAGGTAAATAACCGCGTCAGGCTTCGGTATGCCGAGCTTGCCGTATTCATAATCCTCAAGCCATTCAAGGTAATCATCCCACTTGTCGCGCGGGGTTTTTGTGAGCTGATGATAAGCGTTTGAGGTTGTATATCTGTCAGCAAGTATAACCTTACCCGAAAGATAGTCCTCTTTCCAGTAGCAGTTGTAACTTACAAACCTGTCAACAGCATAGAATGACGAAGCGGCATAGGCGTTCACATCCTCGGGCCTTTCGCCGAATCTGCCCGCGAGATACTGCTTGACAAGCACGCAGGCATCATCGTCGTAATTGGGAAGCTTGATATATCTTACCTCAAGCCCGCTGCCGGTGAGGCGGTTTTCAAGCAGCTTTTCCTGGGTGGATTTGCCGCTGCCGTCAAGACCTTCTATAACAATGAGCCTTCCCTTCATAACGCTCCCTCACTTACGCATAATTGTTTCATTGTATTATAACAAAATATTGTGTGCTAATCAAGTATTAAATACAATATGTTTATAAATATTTTTATAATCTCTCCTTTTCATTGACAAAAACATTCTTTTGCAATAAAATAAAATGAATAATCAAACGGGTGTTCCCGAGAGAAGAGTTGATGCTTTATGAAAATTGATAAGCTCTGCGGAGAAAGATTCAAGGAAAGGCCCTCCGACTGCGTTATAGACAGCCACGCTCTCATGGTGAGAGGCGGATATATGAAGGGCGTTGCAAACGGAATTTACTCATCCTATATGCCTCTTCGCCGCATTACCAGAAAAATTGAAAACATCATACGCGAGGAAATGGATGCCATAGACGGGCAGGAAGTTCAGTTCCCCGTGGTTATGCCGGCTTCGCTCTGGTCCGAGAGCGGCAGATATGAGAGCATCGGCAGCGAAATGGCAAGATTTGAAGACAGAAACGGCACCCCCATGGTGCTCGGAATGACTCACGAAGAGGCCGCTGTGCACCTCGTAAGAGAATACGCCAACAGCTACACGAAATACCCTTTCATGATTTATCAGGTGCAGACCAAGTTCCGCGATGAGGGCAGGCCCAGAGCCGGTCTTATCAGAGTGAGAGAATTCACTATGAAAGACGCTTATTCATTCCACACTTCTCAGGAAGACCTTGAGGAATACTATCAGAAATGTTATGACGCTTACAACAGGATTTTCGCCCGCTGCGGTATCCCCGAGGTGGTCACCGTAAAATCCGATTCTGGCATGATGGGCGGTAGCGTTTCGCACGAGTATATGCTTCTGACCCCTGTCGGAGAGGATTCGATTGCCATATGCAGCGAATGCGACTACAGAGCAAATATGGAAGCCGCCGATTCAATAATCGAAAACGACTGCAGCGGCGAGGACGCTCCGCTTGAGCTCGTTTACACACCCGATATACACACAATAGAAGACATCTGCGCATTTCTGCATACCCCTCTTGAGGAAAGCTGCAAAGCGGTTATCTACCAGAAGAATATGACAGATGAATATGTAGTCGTTTTCATCAGAGGCGACCTCGACGTAAACGAAACCAAGCTGACGAATTATCTCGGCGAAGCAGTCCACCCGGGCGAGGTGACGGATGATTGTGGGCTCTATGCCGGCTTTACCGGACCTTACGGTCTTGACAATGAGAAATTCACCGTTCTTTATGATGCCTCGCTTAAAGGCACCCACAATCTTTCCTGCGGAGCAAACAAGCCCGACCACCATTACAAAGGTCTTAAAATATCCCGCGACATAGGCGATGTGGAATACGCGGACCTCGCCAAAATCAAGGAGGGCGGTATCTGCCCCAAGTGCGGCAAGCACTCAATCACCATTTCAAGAGGCATCGAAGTGGGCAACATTTTCCAGCTCGGCACAAAATACACCAAATCGATGGGCATGCAGTACCTTGACGCTGAAGGAAACCTGCAGTATCCTATAATGGGCTGCTACGGAATAGGTGTCGGCCGTCTCGCGGCATCCGTATGTGAGGCGCACCACGATGATTACGGCCCCATCTGGCCCATGAGCATCGCCCCCTGGCAGGTGCAGATCTGCTGCCTGAGAGCCGATGACGAAGAGTGCAAAAAGGTTTCCGACTCACTCTATGAAAAGATGAACGCCGAAAAAATCGAAGTGCTTTACGATGACAGAAACATCCGCCCCGGAGCGATGTTCTCGGATGCTGACCTTATCGGCGTGCCCGTCAGAGTAATCGTAAGCCCCCGCAACCTCGGTGAAGGGGTCTGCGAAATAGTTACAAGAGACAAAGCGGTAAATGAAAAGGTGGCCGTTGACAATGTCATTGACTTTGTCAGAAATCTTATAAATGACAGACTCGCCCGGCGCTGACTTTAAATTTACGTCTGCCCTACGGAGGTAACAAAATGAAAAAAGTTTTATGCACGGTAAGCGTTTTACTCACTCTGGCAATTGTGTTTTCGAGCGGCGCCTTTGTTCTGAGCGGCTCGGCACAAACCGATTATAAAAACAAATACCCCTTCGTCTTTGTTCACGGCCTTAACGGCTGGGGCGGCGGCGAAGGAATAAACTCCATAGTCCCATACTGGGGCGCCACAACGGGGGACCTTGTTGAATATCTCAGGGGCGAGGGTTACGAGTGCTACTCCGCTTCGGTGGGCCCGATTTCCTCTGCGTGGGACAGAGCCTGTGAGCTTTATGCCCAGCTTACGGGCACCACGGTTGATTACGGCGAGGCTCACAGCAAGGAGCACAATCACCGCCGGTTCGGCCGCACCTATGACGAGCCGCTTGTGGAAGGCTGGGGCAGCAAAAACGAACGCGGTGAAATCAAAAAGATTCACCTGATCGGTCATTCCTTCGGCGGCACCACAATAAGGCTGCTCACTTATCTTATGACTTACGGATGCCCCGCTGAAACAGCCGCCTGCAGCAACCCGAGCGCTCTCTTCACCGGAGGCAAGGAAGGCTGGATCCACAGCGTAACCACAATAGCCACTCCGCACAACAGCTCCACTGTTTATAGGCTCACACAGGAATTATTCCTCTACGAGTCATACAAGCTGTTCAGCTCCGTTTACTGCGCCACTCTCGGCAGATCGCTTCTAAACGGCCATATAGTGGACTTTCACCTTGAACAGTTCGGCATTTCCAACACTCCCGGAGAGTATGATGCCGACGAATTCTTTTATTCAATCTACAACTTCATTAAAAACAGCGATGACACCTGCGAATACGACCTGACACCCGAGGGCTCAAAAGCGCTCAACGATATGATAAAAATAAGCCCGGATGTTTATTATTTCTCATACCCGTTTGACGCCACCCACAAGGGGGCTCTCACAGGTCTTACCTGGCCGGATTTCGGCACCAACCCCATTATCGCTCCGATAGGAGTATGGCTCGCCCATCATTATGTATATACCGACAAGACAACCGGTCAGGTTTATGATGATGAATGGAAACCGAATGACGCGCTGTGCAACACCATAAGCGAAACCTATCCCTTCGGCGATTCGCACACCGACTTTGACGGCTCGGGCACGCCCGAAGCGGGTATATGGAATGTTTTCCCCGCTCAGAAAGGCGACCACGGTCAGGCGATAGGTCTGCTGGAAAGCCCGGAAAAAACACATAACTATTATATAAGCATAGCCGAGCTTCTTTGCTCGGTAGAGTAAAAGAAAAACAGATAAAGACATTTGCAGGGCCCGTAAAAAGCGGGCCCTGTTTTTTATCCGGCTTAAGGTTTTTGTTGACAAATGCGCCGCGATATGAAAAAATAATTTTATAACCGAAACGAAGGGAGCCGGACAATATGACAAAAGCCGAAGCAATAAAAAGAGCGAAAGAGCTTGTGGCGAAAATGACTGCAGATGAGAAGCTCTCGCAGCTTGTTTACAATTCCCCCGCCATAGAGCGCCTCGGAATAAATGAATACAACTGGTGGAACGAAGCCCTGCACGGAGTTGCGAGGGCAGGCACAGCCACGGTTTTTCCGCAGGCCATTGGTCTTGCGGCAACTTTCGACCCCGACCTTTTGCGTGAAACGGCAGACGCCATATCCACCGAGGGCAGAGCAAAATACAACAAAAGCGTTGAATACGGTGACAGGGACATATTCAAAGGCCTCACCTACTGGTCGCCCAATATAAACATTTTCAGAGACCCCCGCTGGGGCAGAGGTCACGAAACCTACGGCGAGGACCCCTGCCTGACCTCAATTATGGGCAAGGCCTTCATAAAAGGACTGCAGGGAAACGGCGAGTTTTACAAGGCGTGCGCCTGCTCGAAGCATTTTGCGGTTCACTCGGGTCCGGAGGATTTAAGGCACGGTTTTGACGCTCAGGCAAGCAAAAAAGATATGAGTGAAACCTATCTTCCCGCCTTTGAGCAGACAGTAAAATCCGGTGTCGCCGGCGTAATGGGCGCGTACAACCGTGTGAACGGCGTACCCTGCAACGCCGAAAAGCACCTTATTACAGACGTGCTCAGGGGCGAATGGGGCTTTGACGGTTACTTTGTTTCGGACTGCGGAGCGATAGAAGATATATACGAGCATCATAAATACAAAGAAACTCCCGAGGAGTGCGCGGCCGCCGCTCTCAACGCCGGCTGCGACCTCAACTGCGGAAGTTACTTCAGATATCTGTACGAAGCGTACGAAAAAGACCTCGTAAGTGAGCAGAGAATAACCGAAGCATGCGAAACTCTCTACACTATAAGATTTATGCTCGGCGAATTTGAGGAGAAAAATCCGTTTGGCAATATTGACTACACGGAAGTTGACAGCGAAAAGCACAGGCAGCTGAACCTCAGGGCCGCCGAAAGCACTCTCGTGCTGCTCAAAAACGAAAACTCCTTCCTGCCCCTTGACAAAAACAAGGAGTATTCAATCGGCGTAATCGGGCCAAACGCGATGAGCGTGACCGCTCTTGAAGGCAATTACGAAGGAAGGGCATCCGAATACATTACCGCCGCGGACGGCATACGAAGAGTATTTGCAAAGTCAAAAATACGCAGCGCTGAGGGTTGCAGATATAAAGAAGAATCCATCAACCACTGGGACGGATTTAAAAACCTTTATTCAGATGCCTGCGCCGTTGCGAGCGTAAGCGATACCGTTGTGCTTTGCCTCGGGCTTGACAGGAACTTTGAGGGCGAGGGCGAAAGCGGCGATAAAACCGACATCTGCCTTCCCTTCACACAGAGGAAGATGGCTGAGGAAGTATGCGACATCTGTGATAACGTGATTGTTGTGCTTATGTGCGGCAGCAGTATCGATATCGGCGAAAAGCTTCGCACGAGGGCAAAAGCCATTATTCAGGCGTGGTATCCCGGAGCGCTCGGCGGGCTTGCGGTGGCAAGGGCAATCGCGGGCGATTTCTCACCCTGCGGAAGACTGCCGATAACAATTTACAGCGCCGAAACGCCCCTGCCTGAGTTCACCGATTACTCAATGAAGGGCCGCACTTACCGCTACAACACCTCCCCGGTTGTCTGGCAGTTCGGCTTCGGCCTCGGATACACAGAGGTAAATTATCTGAGCGCGGAAATAACCGACACAGACGATGAAATAATCAGGCTGAGCGTTACGCTCAAAAACTGCGGAGAATATGACACAAACGAAAAAATCCAGGTATATGCCAAATACAACGACTCAAGGACAGATACTCCTCTTTACCAGCTCTGCGGAATAAAGGCCGAAAGAATCCCCGCAGGCAAAACGGTGCAGGCGGAGGTAACGGTTGACAGATACTGGATTAAAGCAGTGCTTGAAAGCGGCGAAAGAACCGAGCCCGACGGAGCCATTGAGCTTTATGTGGGCTCCTCGCTCCCCGAAGATCAGAGCATCGCGCTCGGCGCACCGAAGCCGTTAAAGATAAAAATCAGATAAGCGCACAGCAAAAGAGCACCGGTTACCGACCGGTGCTCTTGTTAATTGTCATTTTAAATTCTTATCCGGGTTTATCTGAAACCAAACATCGGAATCACGAACTTTCAATGAAATTTGATATTCAATTTTTACCGTTTCCCTCGCAGCCGAAAAGTATTCATTCACTCGTCCCTCAAAGGACACCCCGGATCCGCTTGGGATAACCGGCTTTTATTTTTCGAACTTTCCGGCTGCGAGCTCCTTAAATGTTATGCACATTGGAACTCACCGCCCTTTCGTGTCAGATTCTGTATTCTGTTGACTGAGATATATCTGATGAGGGTCTTAAGATTTTGCCCTTCCCTCTTTCCATCTATATAGTAGCACCCTTTATGCAATTTGTCAAGAAGTTTTTCACAAAAATATCGTGAATTTGTGAAAAAGTTCTTTTTTTCGCCGAAATCAGGTCATTTTACGCGGATTTCAGCCGGATTCTGCCGAAAAAAGCGCCTTACGGATATTACCGAAGGCACTTTTATGCTTTTATTGGATTTTTTATGCGTTTATCAAAGCTCATACTGCTTTCTGAGCGCTTTTATAACACCGTCCCTGACATCCATAAGGCAAATTCTGGCGTTTCTTCTGTCGCCCGGAAGAGCGTCATCCTCTCTGTTTCGCGCGTGATAAACAGCGTACCATTTACCGCCGTGCTTAATCATGGAGTGATGCCCCGCGCCCTCCTCCCATTCATTGCTGCAGAATACGGGAGCGTATGTGCTGTCATCGGGATACTTTTCAAACCTGACCTTTGTAAGATCCGTTTCATTTGTCTTTGCTCTGGCGTAACCGATGAAATAATGCTCGTTTTCATAACAGGAGCCGCTGTACATTACATACTGCCACTCCCCTTCCCTGAACCAGAAAGCGCCCTCAATGGTGTGCCAGTGCTCACCCTTACGGTAGCGGTCACGCCTGTATATCTCCTCATCAAGCGTCGGCACAACCACCTTCACGGGCTTTCCTTCAGGAGTAAAAGGATCAAGCAGGCGGTCAACGGCAATGTAAGTGCCGGGCCGTTCACAATGAAATTCGTTGGTGGAGTAAAAGATGAAAAGGCCGCTTTCCGTTCTGACCACGTGAGAATCAATGGAGAACGGATGAAGAAGCTGCTTTGCCCCGGTAAACGGTCCAAGAGGATTGCCGGCGCTCGCTACGTGCATTGTCTGCCTGTGGCCTCCCTCATCGGGAGTATCGCCGTAAAACTCAAACGAGCAGTACATATAGTAAACGCCGTCGATTTTAATAACGCTCGGAGCCCAGAAATCGCTTACCCCGGGGTATGTGAAAACTGCACCTTCAAACTTCCAGGAACCCAAAAGGCTGTCGGATGAATACGCGTAAACCGCATCCTTTCCGGTGGTGTAGATATAAAACCTGCCTTCGTCCTCAAAAATGAAGGGATCGGCCTGGCCGATGTAATTATCTCTGTTTATTTCAAGAAGCTGCATCAGATTTCATAGTCCACTGCCACG
>JAEELT010000093.1 GCA_016282855.1 Clostridiaceae bacterium
AATATCAGCGGTAGTTGCTATATCTGAGTGACCGAGCCATTCCTGGATTTCTTTCAAAGGAACGCCATTGGCAAGAAGTAACGATGCACAACTGTGTCTTAGATCATGAAAACGTATTTTTCTCAGTCCGTTTTCCTTGAGTAGCTTCCCAAACGCTTCAGTTACATTGTTAGGATTATAAATCTTTCCAATCCCATTTACGAATATATAATCAATATATTCCGTACAGTAGCTTTTACCGCATACTCTTCGGTTCTCTTCCTGCTGCTCTTTTAATTCTCTGAATGCTTTCTCAAATCTCGGCACAAGCGGCAAGGAACGCAGACTGGATTTTGTTTTTGCCCTATCCTCTTTTATAATCGTCTGCTTTCCGTCAATTTGCACCGTAGTTAGAATATGCTTGATTGTAATTGTTTTGTTTTCAAAATCAATTGCATCCCATCTAAGACCTAGCGTTTCACTGCGACGGAGACCATAAAAAGCTGTTACTTGAATAAGTAAACCGAGATAATGATTCTTGCTTGCATCAAATAATGCTTCAAGTTCCTCAAGGCTGTAGTGCTCTGCAATAAACTTTTGCTTTTTCGGCCTGTCAACTTTATCTGCCGGGTTGAAATCAATCAGATCCATTTTTAAAGCGTATTTCAGAGCTCTGTGGATATTTGCATGCTCATGGATTACGGTGTTAGGGCTGACAGTTTTCAGTTCATGAGCATAGAACATCTGAATATCCTTTGCGGCAATACTTGCCACTGTGAGATCCTTCTTTTTATGATATGATTATAGCATATTATTATCCGTATTGAAACACCTTTTGTACCATAATCAGATGGGAAGAAACCACTGCGATATAATGTTTTTCTGTTATTTCATTATTGAAATAATTCGCACATATGATATAATTATTATAAATCCTGAAAATTACAGCAAATATAATGAGTTTTTGAACGAGTTTCTTGCCGGACCGTAGGGCACAATAACAGTTGACAAAAAGAAACCTCCTTTCAGCAGAGAGCTTTAAAGCAGAACACAACTGCTTTTAAGGAGTATTCCTCTTCTCAGATTGTGACTGCCACGCACTGCTGTAACGAGCAGGAAAGAAATATGAAAATCTTTAATAAGAAAGAGGGTGTTAATTATGTATGATAATTCGTTTGATATTTTAACTGTTGTGACAAATGTATTGAAAGAACTGGAAAGTATATCTGAAACTCTGAATAATATAGAAGAGCATCTTGAGTCAATTGATGATAAGATTAAAGAAACAAACAAATGGAAATTAGAAGAATAATAAAGATTTGTAAATAAACCTATTTATCATTACAGATAAAGAAAGGGGTATATCTATGCCAAGCTATGTAGTGCTTCAGGTGACGCTCAAGGAAAAACTCATAGGAACAGGTTCCGGAAATCTTTCCGAGCTTGAGAATGTTATCAACAGGCAGTGTGCCAAGGGCTACCGTCTGCACACTATCACAACCGCGTCCGCTCACAGTTCCGGCTTTCTGGGCGGCGACAGGATTCAGGCAACGCTTGTGTTTGAGAGTCTGAATTAAGTAAAGCTACAATAATCCCCCGGCGTCTTAAACAAAGATGCCGGGGGTCTTTTCGCATTTTTGCCGATGCCCGTTTTGCCGGCCTCTCCCCTGTTTTCCGGATTATACGCCAAAACTGTGAGCCGTGCGTGTATCAGAAAGCGTCGGAAAAGAAGGGCGTTTCGGGCGGAAACATTCCGAAGAAGGAGGACTGCGTATTATTGACTGTAATACGTGGATTAAACATTGCGTTTTCGGCACCGCTCAAAAGGACCTTTGACGCGGTACCGATATCCATAATAACATCCGGAGTAAGAGAGGGGCTTTCATTCACTTCGGCTTTGCCGCCTGCAACGCTCACGCGGAATATATTAAGACCTGCCTGAACGGTGAATTCACCTTCCAAGGCGGGATAGCTGTGTTTCTCAAGCACATTCTTCACATTGAGAATTCGTGCGGAACCTGTTGCTTGCATATTTATATCGCAGTTTTTAAGATTGCGGATTACATTAAACAGCGGAGTGTTTCCGGGCAGCTTTGAGAAGCATAACGCAGACTGATTGCTCTCAAAGTTTCTCAAAAAGCCGAGAATGCCGAGCATTGATTCGCAGGAGTCGAAATAGATTTCGCTGACAGAAACGACGCTCTTTTCTCTGTCAATCTCTATTGTCGCGTATGCGCCGTCTCTGTAAATGTATGTATATTTCTGCGAATAATACGGCTTATCCGAATATGCTTCCGCGCTGTTTCTTACAAAACAAAGGCTGTGATTGCGGGCACATCTGTTATATATACCGAGCAGGCGGGCGGTTTCGCCGCCTTCATAAAGAGTGACATCGGTGTTTCTCCGGATTCCCGACAACTCAGAAAAAGGGACACGCGCGCTCAGACATTGGCCGATGCTTTCATAGCCGAGTTTCCTGTAATACTCTTCCGAAAACGGATAGAGAATGCTGATATCATAACAGTTTTCGCTTATAAGACGCTCAAACAGTTTTTTTACCGCGCCCTTTCCTCTGTGCTCAGGCTTTGCGGCTACTCCGGCTATGGCGGCACATGTCAGCATTCCGTTGCCGTAGTAACACTTCTTTTCGAGTATCTCAAAATCAGCAAAGAGTGTCTTATTGTCATCGTCAAAAGCCCCGAGAACCTTCTCGCTCGGCAGGACCGAATCGGGATTACCGATTTCGCATGAATATGCAAACGCCTGCGAAGTTATTTTATCATGCTCGGGCACATCATCCTGTGTAAGAAATCTGATAATCATTTTATCTCTCCGTCACTGTTTGTTACAGATATTATAGCACATTAAAAACCTGATTTAAACAGGATTTTTCAGTTTACCGCAACAGCAAATAACAATCCCGAAAAAAACAATTTTTCAATCAAAAGCCGGAATTTTAAAAATGAGAGAAGATTTTCGGACTGTTAAAATGATAGAATCAAGTTGTAAAAAAGAGCTGCGCTCGTAAAACAGAAAGGAAAAGCACTATGGGTTATGATGTAAATGTATTGGAGCAAATGCATATTCGCGTTGTGGATAAGGCAACGGCATTCCTCGCAAAATCTCTCGGCTACTATATTGACAATTTTTTCACCTCTTACTGGATCAAAAGCCTTCATATTGATTACGCCGTTCTTACCGTTGACGGCAACACCGTTGAGCTGAAGGACGTTCACAGTGAAAGCGGCAAGGTGACCTACAGGGCGCTTAGCGGAAAGAACAAAAACAAAATAGTTTCTCTCACCTCAAAGCCGTGCAGCTATTATGCCTTCAGAAACAGAGCAAGGCAGCACCTGCCGTACGCCAAAGAGGTATCCTTTCAGATAAAGTATCAGGCAGACTGCTCATTCGGAGCGGATGTGGGTATGTGCAATATGATAAACGCCCTTGAGTCACTTGACTGCGCAACATTACGCAGCAATGTCGTCTATAAAGCGTTTGAAGAAAGCCACCCCGGCGAAGCCTTCAATGTGTACAGATATGACAGGGATTTTTGCGGCTACGACCCGGTATGCAGCGATCTCTCCGCTCTGAAAGCAGTTGACGGCTGGGAGATTGACGGTTACAGCACGATACTGTGCAATGAGGAGGGCTTAAATCCCCTCGAATCCCCCGCGGTGCTGAGTGAGCTGATTAAAAAGATTAGTCCTCTGCTCGAAAAATACGGGTTTGCCTTAGGCGAATTCAACAGCAAATGGGGAGAATTAAACATTGAAAATATCGTGACTGTATCCTCGGACATGCTTGAAGGATTTTTCTGTGATTTTCAGGAGTTTCTTGACATTCTCGCATCATATCACCTTGAGCTCGTGCCTTATACCGAAGGGCTGATTTCAAATGATTCGGGCAAACCCGGAATAATCAGGCTGACTCTTGACAGAGACGGTCAGCTGAAAAAGACATACAATGTGGCCTGATAAGAAAACGAAAAGCAGCAGAGTGAGTTTTACACCGGGCAATATATAAGATAAAACAAGCCGGACTGATTTTTTATCAATCCGGCTTGTTAAGTTTTTCTGGTAAAAAATCGGTAGGGTTCAGGCTTGAATCAGGCGTAAACTATAAGGGCAATTATGTCAACTGTTTCATCCGTATTGTTTGCGATTGAATGTGATGTTTCAGCCGGGCATACCAGCACATCACCGGGCTTTGCCTCAACAAGCGTACCGCCGTCATCGTAAGTGGGGCAGCCGCGCTCAACAACAAATATTTCGCTGTCTCCCTCGTGAACATGCCTGCCTATGGAGCAGCCGGGTTCAAGAGTAATCCTTGAAAAGAGCCTGCCCTTGCCGAGAAGCTCGTCTTTGCCTACAAAGTGGGTCATTTTAACCACACCGTCTCCGCCGCGCATATTCTCTCTGTCTTCGGTTTTGCAGTTTTCGGATTTAATAACCATATTGTATTCCCCCTGTGCCCGGTTTATCTGCCGGGAGCAGCTGTGGACTTGAGCATAACATCATGATAACCGCCCTCAACAATGCTCGTGGCGGAAACAACCGTGAGCTTTGCGTTCTTCTGAAGGTCGGGGATGTTGATAACGCCGCAGTTGCACATGGTGGATTTGACCTTATAGAGGCTCTTGGCCACATTATCACCGAGGGGACCGGCATATGTTACATAGGAGTCAACGCCCTCTTCAAATGAAAGCTTCGCCTTGCCGCCCAGGTCATATCTCTGCCAGTTTCTGGCTCTGTTGGAGCCCTCGCCCCAATACTCTTTGACGTAAACGCCGTTTACCATTGTGATTGGTGTGGGGCTCTCGTCAAATCTTGCAAAATATCTGCCGAGCATAAGGAAATCTGCGCCCATGGCAAGAGCGAGAGTCATATGATAATCGTGAACTATACCGCCGTCCGAGCAAACGGGGATGTAAATGCCTGTCTCTTTGAAGTATTCATCTCTGGCGGCCGCAACCTCGATGAGTGCAGTTGCCTGACCTCTGCCGATGCCCTTGGTCTCTCTTGTGATGCAGATTGAGCCGCCGCCTATGCCGACCTTGACAAAATCCGCGCCCGCCTTGGCAAGGAAGAGAAAACCGTCTCTGTCAACCACATTGCCGGCGCCGACCTTTACGGTGTCGCCGTATTTCTCACGGATGAATTTCAGGGTCTTTTCCTGCCAGCAGGTGTAGCCCTCGGACGAGTCGATGCAGAGCACATCAGCGCCGGCCTCAACAAGCGCGGGCACTCTTTTTTCATAGTCAAGCGTGTTTATACCTGCGCCCACAATGTAGCTCTTGTTGTCGTCAAGCAGCTCCTGCGGGTTTTCTTTATGCTGGGCATAGTCTTTTCTGAAAACAAAATAAAGGAGATTGCCGTTTTTATCAACGATGGGAAGTGAATTGAGTTTATGATCCCAGATTATATCGTTTGCTTCTTTGAGGGTGGTTGATTCACCCGCGACAATGAGCTTGTCAAGCGGAGTCATGAAATCAGCGACTTTTGTATCCTCACTCATACGGCTTACACGATAGTCTCTGCCGGTAACAACGCCTATAAGCTTGCCGTTGGGCTCACCGTTTTCGGTAACTGCCATGGTGCTGTGGCCGGTAGCCTCAACAAGGTCAAGCACATCTCTGAGGGTGGAATCAGCCTTGAGATTGGAGTCCGATACAACGAAACCGGCCTTGTAACTCTTGACTCTTGCAACCATTGCAGCTTCGTCCTCAATGCTCTGCGAGCCGTAAATGAAGGATATTCCGCCCTCTTTTGCCAGCGCAATAGCAAGCGTATCATTGGAAACGGACTGCATTATCGCGGAGGAAAGAGGAATATTAAGACAGATGGGGCATTCCTCTTCGCCTTTCCTGTACTTTACAAGCGGTGTTCTCAGAGAAACATTGGCGGGAATACATTCCGGAGATGTATAACCGGGTATGAGAAGATACTCGCTGAATGTTCTTGAGGGCTCTTTGCAATAGATTGCCATAATCAATTCACTCCTTATTTATATAGACTTTGTGTACTTGGTAAACTTGAATCTGAGGCCGTCGTACTCGTTCTCCTCCCCTTCGAAGACACATTCCCACTCAGGCATTTCGTCAAGATTGGGGAAATATTTGTCGGCGGGGGAAACGGTGTCAACCTTGGTAATATATGCCGTATCGCAGTACGGAAGCATCTGAGCGTAAACGGAAGCACCGCCGATTATGAAAACGCTGTCGGTATCATAATCATCGAGAGTGCGGATAAGCTCATCTATGCTGCCGCACAGAATAACGCCGTCCTTTTTGAAACCGGGGTCATCGCAGAGCACAATATTCACCCTGTTTTTCAGCGGATTCTCTCCGGGAAAAGATTTAAGGGTGGCAAGGCCCATAACAACAACCTTTCCGGTTGTCTTTTCTTTGAAGTATTTCATATCATCGGGAATATGATAAAGCAGGTCGTTTGCGGAGCCGATGCCCCAGGCGTTATCAACGCACACAATAGTTTTCATATTTCGCCTTTCTTACACCGCTACGGGTATCTTAGCTGTGAATTCGTGATATTTGTAATTTTCTATGGTAAAACTGTCTTTTGTGAAATCGTAAAAATCCCTGACGCTCCTGTCAAGCGTTACGGTGGGGGCGTCATAAGGCGTTTTTTCGATAAGCTCCCTGACTATGGGTATATGCCTGTCATATATGTGAGCGTCAGCAATCACATGAACGAATTCTCCGGGCTCAAAGCCGGTTACCTGAGCTATCATACAGACAAGCGCCGAATACTGGGCGACATTCCAGATATTTGCGGCGAGCATATCCTGACTGCGCTGATTGAGAATGGCATTGAGCTTTCCGCCGGTCACATTGAAGGTCATACTGTATGCGCAGGGGTAGAGGGCCATTTCGCTCAAATCCTGATGCACATAGATATTGGTGAGAATCCTTCTGCTGCCGGGATTATGCTTTAAATCATAAAGGACTTTATCTACCTGGTCCATATCCCCTTCGGGATAGTGGTGCTTAACGCCAAGCTGATATCCGTACGCTTTGCCTATGGAGCCGTTTTCGTCCGCCCAGGAATCCCAAACGTGGCTTGAGAGATCGTGAATGTTGTTGGACTTCTTCTGCCATATCCAGAGGAGCTCATCAACAGCGCTCTTGAGAAAAGTCTTACGCAGGGTGAGCATGGGGAACTCTTTGCTCAGGTCATAGCGGTTAACCACGCCGAATTTCTTGACGGTGTGCGCGGGAGTGCCGTCCTCCCACCTGGGTCTTACTTCTATATCGTTGTCATAA
The DNA here is from genome assembly GCA_016282855.1 of Clostridiaceae bacterium. Taxonomy (GTDB): domain Bacteria; phylum Bacillota; class Clostridia; order Oscillospirales; family Acutalibacteraceae; genus CAG-177. The sequence goes on from JAEELT010000093.1 coordinate 7,262, forward strand.
ATACCGTTCTCGAGAATATCCCTGCAGGTGTCAATAAAAACCTTATCTGCATAACTCATTCTGTTTCCTCCCCTGTTACCGCAAGCAGCGGTAAAAATTTTTCAAACGCCACGCCGAAGCGGGTGTCGGTGCCTTCATCACAGGTCTTTTTGATTGCGCGGGCAGTGAAATCGAGCGCAGTGCGCGCGGACTCAAAACAGGAGCTCCCGAGTGTGATTGAAGAAACAAGCACGCTCGCAAATATGTCTCCGGTGCCGTAATAGGTGCCGGGGTACCTTTCGGTGAAATAATACTCTCTCCTGCCCTCTCCGGAAACACAGCAGCCGATTTTTTTATCATCAAAAGAGACTCCGGTGATGACAACATATTTTTTGGAGAATCCGTGAAGTCCGTCAGCGAGAGAATCAATAAACTCACGGTCATACTCTTCAGTGTAAGGCGCGCCTGCAATCATGCACGCCTCGGTAATGTTGGGTATAATCAGGTCGGCCTGTTTGCAAAGAGAAGTCATTTTGCCGATAAATGAGCCGGAAAAGCCCTTATAAAGGATGCCTGAATCCGCCATAGCCGGGTCAACGGCTACAAAAGTCTCTTTACCCGAGCCGGAGAACAGCTCAATTATCTTTCTGACATCATCAACCTGCTTTTCACTGCCGAGATAGCCGGAGTAAATAGTGTCCGGGCAGATGCCCAGCGAGCGCCAGTGACGGCAGATTGGGAGAATTTCATCGGATAAATCCCTGAATGTATATCCGGATATATCCCCCGTATGAGTGGAGAGAACGGCCGTAGGCACCGGATTGCACTCTATACCGAAGGCAGAAATAATGGGAATTGCGGCAGTCAGCGAGCATTTGCCGACTCCGGATATGTCGTGAATTGCGGCAATGCGCTTTATAACCGCCACCTCCTCGCGCTCTTGTATATTTGATAAATTATACTAAAAAAATAATGACAATGCAATATTTTTGAAACAAAAAATTCCGCTTTTTATTTTTCGCAGGTTTTAAACAACATTTGTACTTTACTATACTAAAATATGATGGTAAAATAGACAGCAAAGAAAACACCGGAAGGAGCGATTCTGAAATGAAAAAAACCGGTATCAAACTCATCAGTGTTGTGCTTGCCGTTTCGCTTGTTATGGGCAGTTACCTTTCAACAGGCGCCGGCGCGCTCGACCTCGAGAAATCGCTGACGCATATCGGCGTAGGCGCCCTGGGCGGCATAGTAAAAGGCCTTCTCAGCGGCATTTGCGCCATAGTGCCCGACAGCGCAAACACAAAAAAGGTAAGTGAAAGAGAATCCGAGAATTTTTACTCCGGCACCGACTCAATGCTCGCTTCCCCCGCCGAAGGCGCAAAATGGGAGCTTGGATACTCCAAAGCTTCTCTGGTACCCGATGATATTCTTGACAAGGGAACGGAATACTACCTCGGAGGCTTCCTCACCCTGGATAACGGAATGAACAATAAAATTGAGGAAGTCATAGACGATATGCAGGTGAGAGCCATTGCGCTCTCGGATTCAAGCGGCAGAGGCGTGAGTGTATTTGCCAATATTGACTGCATAGGCTTTTGCAACAGCGACATAAGAACTGTAAGAAAATATCTTGAGGATCTCAATGTCGGCGTCACATTCAACTCCGTCAATATTTCCTCAACACACTGCCACAGCTGTATTGATACGCAGGGCCTTTGGACAAACACGTTCAAAAAAATATTCGGCAATCTCTTCAAGTCTTACATTCCCGGAGTTAAGCTCGAAAAGGGCGCTAATCAGGAATGGCTTGACTCGGTCTGCCATATCGTTGCCGAAACCATAAAAAGCGCCGTAAACGATATGACTCCCGGCAAGCTGACCTACGCGGTTAAAACTCTTAACCCCGAATACTTCAGCAACAGAAACAGAAAATCATCTACAAGCCTCTGCTCTGATATGTCAAGGTTTGTATTTACGCCCTATGACAGCGCCAAGAAGCCCACAATGCTTGTAAACATTGCCGCTCACCCCGATGTGGTAGGTCTTGCAACAAGCGATCCGCAGGATAACGGCAGGCAGCTTTCCGGCGACTATGTTTACTACCTCGGCAAGAGGATTGAAGAGGGCGGATTCAACTTTATGTTTATCAACGGCGCTATTGCCGGCATCTACTACGGCAGAGGCCTTTCAAACGACGGCGTTGATTTGGAGAGAAGATATATGCAGGCCGTAAGATACGGCACGGAGATGGGCAATATCGCGCTGAGCCTTACAAAGACCTATGATGAAATCTCCGCCCGGGCAGACTGGGAAACAATAAGAAAAGAATCCGAAGGCAACAGCGATTACACGCTCTGGTTCGAGGGCTGGGAGCCTGTATCGGAGCGTGAGCTGAGCCCTCTGCTCAATATCAGGATAAAAGAGATTCAGGTGCCCGTAACCAATCCTCTGATAAAGCTTGTGGGCAAGCTCGAGCTGACAAGCTACGATAATTATAAAGAAGGTCTGTCCAAATACTATATGTTCTCCGAAGTAGGTTACGCTGAATTCGGCGATGTTAAAATCGCAATGGTGCCCGGCGAGCTTGTTCAGGATGTGATGTACGGCGGCGCCTCTCTCACAGCCGGCGGCTCATTCAGCGGCAAAGATTTCGGTTACCCGTGCATAAGAGATATTTTCGGGAAAGATACAATCTGCTTCGGCCTGTGCAACGACGCATTCGGATATATTGTGCCGGATAATGATTACTCGCTCGCAATTGCAGACGATCACTATCAGGAGCTCATTTCGCTCGGCGACAAAACCGCCTCAACGGTGGTAAAAGGGCTTATGGCAATTGAAGATGAAATAAAATAAAACTGAGAAAATAAAACTGAATTAAGGAGAAAAATATATGCAGACACTGCTTGCTTACTACCTCACATTTATACTTGCGCTGACCTCTGTTTTCGGCCTTGCGGGCGAAAAATACGATGTGTATGAAAACATACGCTACGGCGAGGCGGAGAGAGACCTTGTCACGGTATATGTGCCGAAAAGCGCATACGAAAACGAATACAACGGCTGTATTCTTTACATTCACGGCGGCTCCTGGCAGGGCGGCGAAAAAGAGGATATGGCTCCCCATTGCAAAAAACTCGCGATGAAGGGCTACATCACCGCCACTATGAGTTACTCCCTCTACAGCGATGAAGTATTCGGAGAAGTTACCGCATTTACGATGATTGATGAAATTGACAAGTGCATAGACGCAATCAAGGATTTCTCTGACGAGCACAAGCTCAACATCACAAAAATGGCTACCTCCGGCTACTCGGCAGGCGGTCACCTGTCTATGCTTTACAGCTATTCAAGGCCTCAGGATTCATCCATAGAGCTTGCCTTCACAGCAAACAGAGTGGGTCCCTCCGATATGGGCGCGGATGTATGGGGCAGTTATTCCCTCGCCTCAATGCTGGCGGGTGTAAAAATCACGGATGAAATGATTGAGAGCGGTGAAGCTCAAAGAATTGCCGACTCCGTCTCCCCCGTCGCGTTTGTCAATGACGACACAATCCCCTCAATCTACGCATACGCAGGCAATGACATGCTCGTAAACGCAAACAACAAAAAAGCGATGAACGAAGCATTTGACGCCTGCAGCGCGGAGCATGAGTTTATCTTCTTCCCCATTTCAAACCACGGGCTTCTCCTTGATCCCATAAGCGAAATGATGTATTACAGAGCGCTTTATTCTTACTGCGATCAGTATTTCGGATATTGATAAGACAGGCGCATTAACCGGAAAAAAATTATAAAAGACTAAAGGTGTTTATTATGCATTCACTCGGTTTACCTACAAAAGCGATGTCGGTCATCCTTTCCGCGTTGCTCGGCTTTTTCGGGTCGATAACCGGATTCAGACCCGGCAGGCTTGAATCTCTGAGATCGGTCACAAAGGCGGCTGATAATTATTATCTTATGGACTACACCTATGACTATGATCTTGATACTCTGCTCGAAAGCAAAACGGGCAACTCAACCACCGCGGGGCTTCTGCTTTACGCTTTTGCGGATGTTTTTCTGCATCTGAACCCCGGAGCAAAAAAGATAGTTTCTCAGCTCGGGCTTTACGGCAAAATAGACAGCAGGAAAGTTTCAGAGCTTGTGCAGCCCCTTATGAACATAACCGGATTCGGGTGCACCGCTTTCAACGCCACGGCTCCGCGCGGTGACCGTCTCTTTGCAAGGAACTACGATTATATGGACTCTCCGGGTATAACCGTTTGGACTCATCCGAAAGACGGTTACGCCAGCGTTTCGACCGTTTCGCTCTATTTTCTCGGATACGGTGAAGGCTTTATGCCCGATAATACGCTCACCGCTCTTCTGACGCTTTTAGCCCCATACATTCCCGTTGACGGAATGAATGAAAAGGGGCTGTCAATAGGCGTGCTTGAGCTTGAAACTCCCGAAACGTTCATTCAGACCGAAAAGAAGGATATCACTACCACCGCCGTCATACGCACCGTGCTTGACCACGCTGCAACGGTTGACGAGGCGATTGAGATATTCAACAAATACGATATGCACGACCTCCTCGGAGGCGAATGCACATACCATTATCAGATAGCCGACGCTTCGGGCGCAACCGCGGTCATTGAATTTGTAAACGGTAAAACAGTTGTGCTCAGGCCGGGCAGGTCAGGCACGATTGTTTCGGCAAACTACTGGCTTTCAGAAGGGGTTGACGACCCGGACGGGCTCGGGCACGAAAGATATGAAACAGCCGAGAAAATGCTCAGAAGAAAAAACTATAAAGTAACCGAAAAAGAAGCGATGAATATTCTTGACGCGGTTCACGTTGAAGACGAGGATATGAACGGATATATCTGCTCAACACTCTGGAGTATCATATTCAACTGCACCGATAAGACCTTCACCGTCTGCCCAATGCATGACTACGGCACTCAGTTAAGGTTCTCCGTCAGCGAACCGCTTAAAATTCAATAATACAACAGCAAAAAGCAAAAGCCGCTGCAGTAAAAAAACTGCGGCGGCCTTTATTATATCTGCAAACACACGCGGCGTTCAGATTTTACCCTTCATAAGCTTTGAGAGCGGTTTATATGCCGCAATGCACAAAACGGCATCTATTATCCCCTTGACAAATGTAAAGGGCACATTGAAGATAAGCAGGCAGTTGAAAAGAGCGTTTGAGGTGGGGACTTCGGCAGCCCGGGGAAGAATCTCCTTGTACATGCCTATTATAGCCTCAAGCGGAAGATGGTAAAACTTAACATAAGCGGGATACACAACAAAGTAGTTGAGGGGCAGGCAGACCGCTCCCATAACCGCCGCACCCGCAAGAGAAGCGATGACCGCGCTTTTGAGAGATTTGTTTTTGCCGTAAATCAGACCCGCTACAAGCACAAATGAAGCGCCGAGCAGGAAGTTGCTGAGCTCTCCCACAAAAGCGCTGGTAGTGCCTTTGATAACAATATGAAGTAAATTTTTAATAAGCTCAATGACTATACCGTAAAACGGTCCGAGCGCGAAAGCTCCGAAAAGCGCAGGCAGGTCTGAAATGTCAAACTTAATGAATGCCGGCATAACAGGGACCGGGAATTCTACAAACATAAGCACGAACGCTGCGGCGGAAAGCACTGCCGTAAGAGTGATTTTAAATACATTTCCCGATGATTTGTTCATTTGTATTTCCTCCGGAATAAAAAATGCTCCGACATCAATCGGAGCATAAGCAATCGGAAACATATCATCCTCTCACATCCGGACTTTAACCGTCGGTTGCGGAATCTCACCGCATCGGCCTCAATGAGGTTCGTGGACTTTAACCACCGGTGGGGAATTGCGCCCCGCCCCGAGAATTGTCTTTCTTATTATAACACCGAATATGATTATGTCAATAGGCAATCAAAAGGAAAACCGGGTATTCCCTTGCGAAGCATTGACAAAATACTGTATCAGTTGTAAAATATTATACAATATATTGTGTGCGGAGGTGAAAATGATGGAAAAAAAGCGCTGTATAAAACTGCTCTCGGTTATTCTGTCATTATGCCTCCTTGTCTTATGCCTGAGCCCTGTCATTGGCTGCTGCCATAACTGCAGCGATGACGACTGCGTTATATGCAGGGCTGTCTGCGCCGTTTTACACCTTATGAAAACAGCGGGCGTATTCACCGCAATATACGCGCTCGCTCTTTATATAAACTCCGCGCGCATCAGCGGGCAGAAAAAGGCCGGCACTGTCACCGCGTCCAGCCCCGTTGAGCTTCACACCGTTATACTGTCCTGACTTTCCGGCTGATACAGAATACAAAAATATTATATCAACCGGAAAGGAATAAAAAATGATAGAAATAAAGGGCGTGAGCAAGTCATTTAAAAATGAGACTGCTCTCGACTATAAAGACCTCACTTTTGAAGCCGGAAAGTCATATATGCTTCTCGGCGCATCGGGTTGCGGCAAATCCACGCTGCTCAATATGATTGCGGGCATTCTGTCACCGGACAGGGGCAGAATCATAATCGACGGCAAAGATATGAGCGCCGCCCCGCAAAAGGAAAAAGACAGATTCCGCATAGAGAAAATCGGCTTTATTTTTCAGGATTTCAAGCTGATAAACGAAATGACAGTTGCCGATAACATAGGCATTCTGCGCCTTGAGGGCATCGACACCTCGGGGATGGACAGCCTGCTCACGAGGCTCGGCATTGCAGAAAAGAAAAACAAGAAAGTTAAAACGCTCTCCGGCGGGCAGAAACAGAGAGCGGCTATTGTCAGGGCGCTTGTAAAGCAGCCGGACATAATACTTGCCGATGAGCCTACCGGCAACCTCAATTATTCAATCGGCGAGCAGGTAATCAAAGAGCTTACTCAGGCGGCAAAGGGCAAAACTCTGATTGCCGTAACTCACGATGAGCGGCTCAGGCCGTATTTTGACTGCGTGATTGATATGAACGACATTACTGGGTCGCCCTATGACGTTGCGCAGGGAAAGGCGGTGGAATGAGATGCTGTCTTTCGCTCTTAAAAACATGGCAATCAAAAAAATACAGGTTATACTGATTGTTATATCAATAGTCATCTCAGCAGGCGTTGCCGTGCTCGCGTATAACACTTCAAACCAGGTGCGCGACGGTATAACAGACACCGCGGGCTGGTACTCCGCAATCATAGGCCCATCCGGCAGCAAAACACAGCTGGCAATGAATACGATGTATTTCACGGATGAGCCGCTCGGCACAGTTCCCTACTCCGTTGTCGGCGCTCTTCAGAGAGACAGCCGCGTAAAAAAGGTCATCCCCTACGCTATGGCAGACAACTACAACGGCTACAGAGTGGTAGGCACGGCATCCGCTTACCTTGAAAGCAAAGAAATACTTGAAGGCAGAATGTTTGATGACAGCGGAGTGTATGAAGTGGTGCTCGGAGCAAGTGTAGCAAAGGTCTGCGATGTCAGAGTCGGAGATGAAATATTCACCAGCCATTCCGCTTCAGAGGAGCACACCGAGCCGCTGAAGGTCGTCGGCATACTGAAAGAATCTCACTCCGTTTTTGACAGAACGGTATTTACCCAGCTTAAAACAATATGGGAAGTACACGAGCACGGTGAGCATGGCGAAGAAGAGGAACATGAGCACGGCGAAATGAACGGCGGTATATGCGCCGCGATAGTAACGACTCAAAACCCCGCCTACGCAATGGCTCTCGTAAATGAATATGACGGAAAGATTATCACCGATGATGACGGTGATCAGGTCACACTGCAGGCAATAGAGCCGATGGAGACAGTGAGATCGATTCTTGAAGAGGCAGACTCAACCAAATACATAGTCTACGTGCTGTGCGCAATTATTCTTGTGATGAATGTAATGGTTATATCCATAATCACGCTGCTCAATATGTATAACTCTGCCAAGGAGATTTCTCTTATGCGGCTTATCGGCATAAGTATGAAAAAAATCAATCTCCTGTATATACTTCAGAACGGGCTTATAGGCATCGTCTCGGTCGCGCTTGCTTTCGCGGTGTCAAAAATATGCCTGCTCTTTATGGACAGCTACGCCTCTTCAATGGGCGTTGTGCTCGATACTGCGAGGATTTACCCGGCGGAATGGGTAATACTCGCTCTGGTATTTGCAATAGCGGTTTTACCAACCGTTGTCTGCACCTTTGTAATGGCACGGCGCGACAGCATAAATGAATGAGGTGAGAAAATGAAAATAAAAAAACTGATTGCGATAATAATCGCCGTTGTCACGGTTGTTACGTTAGGCGCCTGCTCAGGCAAGAACACAGCCGTTCAGTCGCCGGACGGCATCAACAAGCTCAGCTTCAAGGCCGCCATGAGCTACAAAAACCTGAAAGAGCTTGACGGACAGACTGTTACAATCAACGGCTATCTTGCCACAAGCTCTCCCGCGGACGGTTCATTCATATTTCTTATGAATCTCCCGTATCAGAGCTGCCCTTTCTGCAAGCCGAACACTTCGGAGCTGTCAAACACACTGGAGGTTTACCCCAAGGAGAATGAAAGGTTCGATTACACAAACCAGGCGGTAAAAGTAACGGGTAAACTTGAAGTCGCGCCAAGCGAAAAGGAAGCTTTTACCGATCAGTACGGGTATGAATTCAACTTCAAGATAGTTGACGCCGACTACAAGATTCTTAAAGCGGATGAGCTCGGAGAGAATTACGCCCTGTGGGCAAAAATCGCCGAATCGGATATAGTAAACGAAATATACAAGATGTATGATTATCTTTATTTTGTGTGTGAATGGGATAAATGCTATGTAGATTCCTGGACTGACGAGGAAGGTAGCCACAGCGGATTTTATCTCTTTGACTCCGACGCGAAACACCATCTGTGGGATAAAGACGGTCAGTATCATTACGCTGCAGAAGACGGATATTTTGAGGGAATAATCAGCAAAATAAACGCGGTTGACCCAGAAGCGTTTTCCGACCTGACGGAAAATGTTGCGAAATGTAAGACGCTCTCTGAAAAAGCAATTAAAGAGCTTGAGAACGGAAATTATACATACGAAGAAAAATATCTTGAAAAGTTCGGGCACGAAGACCTGGTATATCATCTGAACAAAAGCGACGAACTGACAGCGGAGTATGACGCTCTTTACTATGAATTTGCCAACTGGCTCGGAAGCTGGGAAATGTAAAACATAATGAAACAGTGCCCGCTGCAGGCAGCAACCTGCGGCGGGCGCATTATAAAAAAATACGGTCAAAGTAAATCGGCAAAATAAAATCTTGATTTTTCCGAAACAATGTAATATAATATGCAATGCTGTTTGGAAAGAATAACCGGGGTGTAAGAACCATGTTTACCGCTTCGCTCGTAATATGCGCCGCGCTGCACCCCTCTTTTAAAATTTAATATCGGGGTGTAGCGCAGATGGTAGCGCGCTTGGTTCGGGACCAAGAGGCCGTGGGTTCAAATCCCGCCACTCCGACCATAAAAGCCGTAGGAGCTTTTGCTTCTGCGGCTTTTATTATTGCAATGATAGAATGA
>JAEELT010000094.1 GCA_016282855.1 Clostridiaceae bacterium
AAGGTAAACTACTATGTGGGCGACACGCTCGACCCGGCAGGCCTCACCCTTACCGCGACATACGCCCGCCGCAAGACAGAGACCGTGACGGAGGCCTTTACCTGCAGCCCGACGGCACTTGACACTGCCGGCACACAGACAGTCATCGTAACCTACGAAGGCAAAGAAACATCATTTGATGTAACCGTAAGAGAGGATACAATTACGGGTATTTCCGTTTCTTCCAATCCCTCAAAGGTAAACTACTATGTGGGCGACACGCTCGACCCGGCAGGCCTCACCCTTACCGCGACATACGACAGCGGCAAGACAGAGACCGTGACGGAGGGCTTTACCTGCAGCCCGACGGCACTTGACACTGCCGGCACGCAGGCAATCACCGTAACCTACGCCGGCAAGACAGCATCATTTAATGTTACTGTCATCAACGACACCGTTACCGCCATAGCGGTTAAGACAAAGCCCGCAAAGACGAGCTATTACATCGGCGACACGCTCGACCCGGCAGGCCTCACCCTTACCGCGACATACGACAGCGGCAAGACAGAGACCGTGACGGAAGGCTTTACCTGCAGCCCGACGGCTCTTAATACTGCCGGCACCAAGAAAATAACGGTAACCTACGCCGGCAAAACAGCCACATTTAATGTAACCGTTACCTCGTTTACTCTTACTTATAATGCAAACGGCGGTTCGGGCGCGCCTGCCGGCCAGACCGGCTACGGTATGATTACGCTGTCGGATGCAGAGCCTGAGTATAACGGCTTCATCTTCATCGGCTGGGCAGACAGCGCAAACGCCACAGCGGCTCAGTACAGCGCAGGCGGGCAGTATAACCTCACGGCAAGCAAGACGATTTACGCTGTGTGGAAGATTGCACAGGTGCCCAAACTTGTTCCCGCTCAGAGCAGCACTCTTATGATTGAGCGCCGTGACACAAACGGAAGCGCGGTGGTTGAGACAAACAATCAGGATGTGATTAACGGCACAGAATCCCTTCCCGACGGAGTGGACAGAGCCGAGACACCTTATAATTCTGATTATGACGCGTATCCGAAATACGCACAGGATTCGCCGGAATACGACTCCTGGTTTATTTACGGCATCGATCAGTACACCACCCCGGATGAGCTCAAGGCTCAGCTGAACACAGGCACGGGGTATTGTGAGATATCCAACTGCTCGGGCTCTTATGTCGGTACAGGTACAATAGTCAAGATGTTTGACGAAAACGGAAACTTCGTTGAGCAGTTTAGAGTGGTTATCTACGGTGACCTTGATAACAGCGGCTCCGTGACCTCGAGCGACACCAACATCGCCATCCAGGAGTCCAAGAAACCCAGTTGGAGCAAGGCATCCGATGAAAGAGTGCCTTATATGTTCAGGGCGGCCAATGTTGACCAGTCACTCTCGTTCTCAAGCTCCGATGCCAATCTGCTGATTATGTGCAACAAAAACAAAGCGGAGATAGACCAGACTGCCGGTCTTGTCAAAACCTCATCCTGAGATTCATCCGCCTTATAAATCAATATGCCGCCAACGGGAAACCGTTGGCGGCATTGCTGTTTATTATAAAATTAACCGGGAATAATTCTGCGGCTGTGCAAAGACTATTTTGCCCTCCTCTGGCGGCCTGTGATGTAAATAACCGCCCGTGCCCCGCGCACGATATATTTTCCGAGATTTCCTTTGATTCCGCTCAGAAGAGGCGAGCGTATCCTGACATTTTCAAGCTTGTTTTCAGCCTCGTGCACCGCGACGTTTTCGCCCTCAAACACCGTGACCGCACCGTCTGTTCCCGTGGCGCAGGCGCCGTCCGCAAAGGCGAGCAGTGCGCTCATTGAATCATCATCCGGCATATTTCCGTCAAACGGCAGCAGGCACAGCACCGCTTTTTCGCAGCTGCCGTTGTATGAGGGAGCGAGGCTCTTACCCTGCGGCGCTATAAGAGTGTAGGTGAGAGGGATTCTGTCACCGGAGCGGTTTGTGTGATGGCGCTGCCTGCCGTAGAAAGTGCCGAACGGATTCATAGTAACCCTGCCGCCCGCGCTCAGACGCATAGGGCAGAATGCCATGGAGGAGAGCACATTGCGGGCGCTGCCTATAAGCAGGCCGCTCTCACCGTTTCCGAGCCCCGCGAGCCCCGCCGTAAGCTGGTTGTTGAACGAATCGAGAGTCTTGTTTCTCTCATCGGCTTCGCCGTAGGAAGAAACGCGGAAGGCAGAAATATCGCCCTCAAAATTTCTTTTGATAACAGACACATCCCCTTTGAGGCAGGGAGTCAGCGCGAAAGGAACGGCCTCGGTCCAGAGCATGTCGGTGTATCTGCCGAGAGTGGAATTCTCTGTGGAAATAGCGTCTCTTTCGGCAGTGTAGGGGTAGTCCACACTGACAAATGCGAATATTCCGGGAGCTGCGTCGGATGTAAAGAACCTGAAGCTGAATGAGCCCTGTCTGACCGCTCCGGGCAGATTGATTGAGCCTTTTATTTCTGTGCATTCCCCGCCGGTGATTTCACCCGGTGCAAGCTCATCATAAGAGAAATCATATCTTTTTTTGCCGTAAGTGATATAGGAACTCAGCAGATCGCTGCCGCCTATGATTTTGCTGCCGTACAGCAGCTTTTCAATACGGTTGCCATCTCCGAACACGAGCTTTGCGCCTGCGCTCTCGAGCGTTTTGCAAAGCTCTTTCTTTTCAGGCGCGCGTTCGTATGCGTGAACTGTGTAGGAGGGCTTAATTTCGCTGAATTTCAGCATGGCGAATATGCTGCCGCCCATTGGTATCACCGTGCACGCTTCAAGGCCATCCCCCTCAAAGCTTACGGACTCAGTACCGGAATACGCGAGCTGAAGGCACTGGAGCGCCGTGCCCGAGGTGTTGTGAATTGTGAGGGGACCGTCTTTGCGCACAGCTGCACGGATAATCTTCTGCGCAAGAGTGTTTGCCGCCGTTTCACGCTGGATATTCAGCACGGGTGTTGCGAGCCCGAAATGAGTGGTTGAAAGCAGTTTGACCCTGTCAAGAAAGCTTTCTTCATCCGGAAAGGCTTTTGCCGCGGTGCGGCTTCTTTCGGCTGCAGTCCAGATTTTGCGGTTATATGGTTTCTCGGACCAGGAGGCGTAGCCGGTGAAATTGCCGTCCGCGGTATCCTGAGTGAAAGAAACTCTGCCGGCGGGGGAGTGGGTGTCAAGGTAGCCGCCGGGAGTGTCAAACACCACGTAATCGAGGTCAGCGACTTCCCTTACAAGCCCGTTTATGCCGTCTGTGTTGGATATCCTGCTGCCGACAACGGGAAGATTCAGGCTCTCCCAGAAGATTGCGTCGGCATCCATATTTATAAACAGAAACAGATCCCGCTTTATTTCTCCTCTTTCCTGCTTTTCGTGCAGCTCCTTTACCCACGCTCTCAGGCAGCCTGCGTCGCAGACATCGGCATTGGAGTATGTGGGGATAACCGTGAGCTCTTCGCCTTTATACTCAAAGGTGAGCGGGTTGAACGCCTGCTCGTCGCCCAGAGGCTTGATAAATGTTCTGAATGCGTCAAACGGCACGCACGAATAATAGAGGCACAGAGCTCTCACCCCGAGCTTATTATAAGTATGAACCTGGGAAGGGGAGAACATAACCTCCTGCGGGCGCACAATTTTTTCGCACTTGCCGAAAATATCCATAAGACCGGAGCCCTGCGGGTTGGTAAGAGCGAGATTTACCGACGCAGCAAGCTCATCCTCCTGCATAGCGCCGAGAGCGCCGTTGGAGTAGCCCATTATTATGTTCTCGTCACCGTTTTCGCGTACTCTGCGTTTCATACCCTCGATTATATCGGGAGCGTATTCGGGCAGAATCTGCTCAAGCGAGAAGAAGTTTTCACTGTCCCACGTACCTTTTACCGGTATGCCTTCGCGGTTAAGTTTATCAAGCGTTTCTATGATCTTGCGTATGATTCTTATATCCGAGCCGAAGCCCTGCGCGTCGTTTGTATCACCGCGATAAGAGTGATAGCAGTTTACATGAAAACCGTAAGCCACATGAATCCTGAAGCTCATAATTATTCTCCCTCCTTACATTGGGTTTATTCTATCATAAATCTTATGTTACTGCAAGAAATCATCATTCAGCGGCAAGAACGCCCGCCGGTCACGTAAATTCTTGATTTTCATTATAATATATGTTAAAATATAATTTAATGTTAAAGGAGTGATTTTATGCTCAGGATTGAACATCTCACAAAAACTTACGGCGATAAAAAAGCGGTTGATGATTTATCTCTTCATATCCGTCCGGGTGAAATTTACGGCTTTATTGGCCACAACGGCGCGGGTAAAACCACCACGCTCAAAAGCTGCGTAGGCATCCTCGGTTTTGATGAGGGCGAAATATACATTGACGGTATTTCCATAAAAGATGACCCTATCGCCTGCAAAAAGAAACTTGCTTACATTCCGGACAATCCCGACCTTTATGATTATATGAGCGGCGCGAAATACCTTAATTTCATCGCCGATATTTTCGGCGTGCCCTCCGGCGAGCGCAGAGATAAGATAAATAAATACGCCGGGATGTTTGAGATAAAAAATGACCTGGGCAATTCCGTTCAGTCCTACTCTCACGGCATGAAGCAGAAACTCGCCCTCATTTCAGCGCTTATTCACTCCCCGAAGCTTGTTATCCTCGACGAGCCGTTTGTGGGTCTCGACCCCAAATCCTCGTTCACTCTCAAGCAGATAATGAGGGAGATATGTGAGGACGGCGGCGCCATTTTCTTCTCAACCCACGTGCTTGAGGTTGCCGAAAAGCTGTGCGACAAAATTGCCATTATCAAAGACGGAAAGCTGATAAAATCGGGCTCCATGGAGGATGTCAAGGGCGACTCCTCGCTTGAGTCTGTATTCCTTGAGCTGGAGGGATGACGATGTTTATACTCCTGTTCAAAAAACAGATGACGGAGATGTTCCGCAACTATTTCATAAACCGTAAAACGGGTCAGCTGCGCACAAAGCCGCAGATTCTGCTGTTTATTGCGCTGTTTGCCGGCGTGCTCGTTTTTGTTTCCACAGCGTTTCTGAATATTGCCCGCACTCTCGCCGGCGCAATAGTTTTCACCGATAATGAGTGGCTTTATTACTCCCTGCTCGGTATTCTCTCACTTGCGCTCGGCATATTCGGCTCGGTGTTTTCAACCTACTCCATGATGTACCTCGCGAAGGATAATGACCTGCTCCTTTCCATGCCCATACGCCCGTCAACTCTCCTCGGCTCAAGAATGGCGAGCGCCTATGTGCTCAGCCTTATTTACGAGGCGGTCGTATATATTCCTTCGGTTACCGAATATCTGCGCCTTGCCGGGATTACGGCTCTTAACATAACAATCCCCGTGCTCAATCTCTTTGTGTCGGCGTTTGCTGTGCTGGCGCTTACCTGCTTTTTCGGCTGGCTTATTGCGCTTATTTCCGTAAGACTGAGCAATAAAAACACAATTACAATTGTGCTCTCTCTCCTTTTCCTTGCGGGCTACTATGTGATGATGTACAAGTTTCAGAGCGTGCTCGAGCTTGTGATAAACAACGCTGATTCCCTGGCAGAAAAAATCAGGCGATACGCTTATCCGTTCTTCCTTTTCGGCAAGGCGAATACCGGCGATATTGTAAGCTTTCTCCTCTTTGCAGTTCTTGCCCTGGGCGTTTTTGCCGCCGCAAGCGTGATAATGTCGCGCACCTTTTTGCGGCTTGCCACCGCAAACAAGGGGGCAAAGAAAAAGGAATTTAAAGAAACTTCAATCACCGCCGGGAGCGTGGGCTCAGCTCTTTTCCGCAAAGAACTGCGGCGGTTTACGGGAACCCCGATTTACCTTCTCAACAGCGGCCTCGGTCTGTTTATTGCCCCGGTTATCGCGGTTATTGCCGCCTTTAAAGGCAGGGAGCTCAGGGCCCTTATCGGCACTCAGTTCGGGCAGATAAGCATGCTTATACCCGCCATAGTGGCGGCGGCTGTATGCGCAATCTGCGCTTTAGATAATATATCGGCGCCTTCCGTTTCACTTGAGGGCAAATCCTTATGGGTTTTAAAATCCCTGCCGGTTAAGACCCGAAGTATTCTGCTTGCCAAAATAAGGCTGCATTTCAGATTAAACATTATCTCCGAAGAGATTGCCGCCATTGTTCTCGGCTTCGCTTTCGGCTGCTCCGCGGCTGAAACTGCGCTGATCGCCGCAGCTGTCGCGGCCTATGTATTCCTTTCGGCTTGCACGGGCCTTATGTTTAACCTTCTCAAGCCGGACCTTAACTGGACAAACGAGGTTATACCCGTCAAGCAGGACCCGCCTATTATTTTTTCAATGCTTTCAAACTTCGTTTTTGCCGTCGCGGGCGTGCCGGTCGCTTACCTGCTTTCATTCCTGCACCCGGCTGCGGGTGTTGCCGCCACTGCATTTGTATACGCGGCAGCCGCGCTTATTGTTTTCAGATGGATAAACACCAAAGGCGTAAAGCTTTTTGAGGCTCTTTGATATTTTATTGAATACCGGAGGTATAACCATGCAGAAACTGTTTGACGCTCTTCACCTCGCTTACCGCCAGCAGGACGCGATTTACAGAGTCGGCAGGATACTGTCGGGCGTGTTTGACGGTGGCTTTTCGGCAAAGCGCCTGCTTGCGTTCTTTGTGGCAATTGCTGAGATGTTCGGCTGCCTGATTTTTGATCTTCCTCTCACTCCTTCCGGTCAGGAGCTTGACCTTACGGGCTACAATCTTGTGTTTTGCGACGAGTTTGACGCGGACACTCTTGACATGGATGTTTGGTTTCACAGAGCGGTCGGCCCCAGAAGAAACGGGGCCAACAGCGCAAGTCAGGTAAAGCTCGAGGACGGCAATATGATAATGACATGCGAGTACCTTGAGGACGGCGAGTACGGCCCCGGCTGGTATTCGGGCATGATTGCGCTCAGGCAGAAATACCTCAGGGGATATTTCGAAATAAAGTGCAAGTGCAATCCGGGCGGCGAATTCTGGAGCGCTTTCTGGATTCAGGCGGACCATCCCTATGAGCACGATATTTCAAAAGGCGGTGTCGGCGGCGCGGAGCT
The DNA here is from genome assembly GCA_016282855.1 of Clostridiaceae bacterium. Lineage (GTDB taxonomy): Bacteria > Bacillota > Clostridia > Oscillospirales > Acutalibacteraceae > CAG-177. Next base: position 7,085 of record JAEELT010000094.1, read on the forward strand.
CGATATTTTTGAGGCGTTCGGCGGAGCCGGCAAAAACTCATCCGTGCGTGACGGTGTCACCCAGACTATCCATTGCAACGGCTGGGATGACGACCCTGATAAAATTGATTCAAGGATGCTCGGCAAATTCAAGGGTCACAACATATTTGAAGAGTACAATACCTACGGCCTTGAGTGGACCGAGGATGAATACATTTTCTATATCAACGGCGTCGAAACGGCGAGGTCATCATTCGGAAACGGCGTTTCACAGGTGGAAGAGAGCGTTATAGTATCGCTCGAAATTCCGGATGAGATTACTCACTCAAAGGATTTCTCATCGCAGTTCGTCGTTGATTATATCAAAATTTATCAGAAATAGTTTCTCCGGAAAGGAGCTTTTATGCGGGGTGATTTGAATGATTGAAGTTTTGCTTGATACCCTGATTGATACCTTAAAACTCATACCGTTTCTTTTTGCAACTTATCTGCTTATGGAATTTATCGAGCACAAAGCAGGGGAAAAAAGCGAAGAAACAATACGCAAAGCCGGCAGATTCGGGCCGGCTTTAGGCGCGTTTCTCGGCCTTGTGCCTCAGTGCGGATTCTCGGCGGGCGCTGCCTCTCTTTATTCCGGCGGCCTTATTTCCGCCGGCACGCTGCTGGCTGTGTTTCTCTCCACATCAGATGAGATGCTGCCTATACTTGTATCCGAAAAAGCTAAGCCCTCCGTGCTCATCGAGATTCTGCTCATAAAGCTTGTGATAGCTCTTGTTGCGGGCTTTACGGCAGATATAATAATCAAGCTTTCGAAAAAAGGAAACAGCGACAGGCAGATTAAATCCATCTGCCATGACGAAAACTGCCACTGCGAAGAAAAGGGCATTCTTCACTCCTCCGTCCACCATACTCTGCAGATTGCCCTGTTTATCCTCATTGTCACTTTTCTGCTTAATACTGCCGTATATTTTATAGGCGAGGATAATCTCGGCAGGCTGTTTGTCAATGCTCCCGTGGCGGGCTGCGCCGTCGCGTCGCTCGTCGGACTTATACCCAACTGCGCAGCTTCCGTAGTGATTACCGAGCTGTATCTCAGCGGCATAATCGGCACCGGAGCGATGATATCCGGACTGCTCACCGGCTGCGGAATAGGTCTGCTCGTGCTCTTCAGAATAAACAAGCATAATGTAAAAGAAAATATTTTTTTCCTTTTTTCGCTTTATGTTATCGGCGTAGTAATGGGCACATTGATAGATTTGATTGGCCTTTCTATATGAATATTGCACAAATTTTAATGATTTTTTAAAAAAATATATAAAATCTATTCACTTTTAAAATAAAGTGTGATAAAATCCCGAATTACACACCCTCAAAAGGCGGTAATGGCGGGATTTTATTCTTTTTGCGCTACCGTTCCTATGAGGTAAAAAATTACGGAGGCTGATTTGATGAAAATGGCAAAAAACATTTTATCCCTTGTGCTTGCGCTCATAATTGCCGCGGGTGCATTAGTGATGCCGGCTTTCGCCGCTGATGACGCCGAGGAACAGTATAAGGTCGGCGACACGGTTAAGTTCGGCTCATATCCCCAGACGGAGATAAAGTTAATTGACACCTCGAAGATTACCGATGAGGCAGAGCTTAAAAAAGCAGAGGAGGCAAACACCAAAACCGCGAATTTGCTCACAGATCTCAACAATGCCGCAAAGAGCAAGGAATGGATCGACTACAACTATTTTGAAGGCGACGGTGCATGGAAAAACGGCAAAATGGCAGCCAAAGAAGGCATTATGAAATATGTTGATGTTGACCTTATCGATGCCACCGCAAAAACCAAGGTCAAGTACCGCGGAGTAAAGATTGACAGATACCGCCCCGATTTCACCGGCTATAAATCCAGTGATAAAAACAGCTATCAGGATGATAACGGTTATAAAGCCGGCAATGTTTACTGGTTCAGATTTGACCCTCTTGAGTGGATTATCTGCAGCATCAGCCGTACATCCAAGGGCGCGACAGTCGGTTATATGATTTGCAAGAATATTATTGACGCTCAGGCATATCAGAATTATGTTCAGAACACCGACTATAATTCTACAAAGATAAACGGCGAATACTATACAAAGCCCAATACATTCAAAGATTCCAAGGAAGTATTGCACTATTATTTTGCCAACAATTATTATTACAGTACAATAAGAGAATGGCTCAACAAAGATTTCTGCAATACCGCTTTTGCGGGTAAAGTTGAGTACAGCAGTATTATGAACAACGAAAAGAACTGCATTGAAATTCTCACGGTCAACAACAGTTCCGAATTCAGCAGCTTTTCGAGCAAGAATTCTGCCGACAGAGTATTCCTTCCGTCAAAGGCGGAAGCTACAGGAATAATAAAATCCTCAGACCGCAAAGCGCAGAGCTCGGATTACGCTAAAGCCCAGGGTCTTTGGATTGATGAAGATGTTCATCTCTCATACTGGCGTCTGAGAACAGCCGGCGAGCATTCATCCGCCGCCTGCTTCGTGAATCCCAACGGCAACGTTGCCGTAAACAATGACGTTGATTTCACCTGCTCCGGTATTAGACCGGCCATCAACCTCAATTTACCCATTCACGATCACAACAACTACAAGAGTGAGTTTACCTATGACTCTTCTTCAGGCAAAAAGATTCAGACCTGCAAGGTTTGCGGAAAGATTCTCAGCGATGAAGATGTTGTTGTTCCCTACACCCACGCTGAGGTCCGTATAGATAAAAACCCCACCGGCAAAACAAAAACAGTCAGATACGGTCAGAAAATGAGAATAGATGCCGAGGTCGATAATGTGCCCGGCGGCACAAAGCTCGTCTGCTACTACGGTGACGGCACAGAGACAAAAATGCCCACAGGCAGCGCACTGATAGGTTATGTTGATTTCTCAACCGAAGCCAAAAAAGGCACACATTCCTTCACAACCGAAAAGCTCAAGAGCAGCCAGACTGATAAAAACAAAATTATCGTAAAGATTTTCAATACCGATGGTTCTTTATTCATTGACAAGGTTGACGGACTTCAAAAGCTCGACACCGAAACAATAAAGGTTAACGGCGGTATTATCTGGAGAATAATCGATTTCATCAGAACTCTTTTAGGCAGAGAGTCAATCGCCCATAACTGAGCGGTTCAGAATGATAAAAAACGATAACGGCATTCATAACAGTTGCTTAAACAACAGTGAGGAGAAAAATAATGAAAGGTAATATGAAAAAAACCGTAACGGTTATCGTATCGCTCGTTATGGCGATGCTGATGTGCACATCGAGCTTTATGCTTGCTTTCGCCGCTGATACTCCGACAACTGAAAAAGTAAAGTACAGCGTGCAGTATCGTCAGGCAATGGCGAGATCTATGCTTTCAAAAATCAATGAACTCAGAGGCAACGAAAAGACAACCATAAAGAACGCCTCAAACGTGAACACTTCTATAGGCAAAGTCAATCCTCTTGAATATGACTATGACCTTGAAAAAGCCGCAATGCAGAGAGCGGCTGAAATAGCCATTCATTTCGCACACGAAAGGCCCGACGGAACAAACGGCCTGACCGCCTTTACCGGCAGCAACAAAGCCGAAAACATTCTTTGCGGCTCGACCACCATGGCAGAAGCTTTTGAAACTTGGTGCGAAACAAACGAGGACTATGAAGGACAGGGCCACAGAAGAAATATGCTCAGCAAAAACTGCGGAGCAATCGGTATCGGCTGTGCTATATATGACGGCAAATACTACTGGGTTCAGGAGTTCAGGGAGGTTGTTGTTTCGAATACTGAAACCGATATCAGCAACGACGCCAAGGATATAACCGTCAATTTAAAAAGCGATTATGCTCTTGAGTCCAAGATAAATCCTTCACAGAGCTCAATCACCATGACTTTCGGCGATGAGGTGGCTCTTCCCACCTATACGCTCAGCTTCAAAGATCCCGCTTTCAAGGATAAAACCAGCAGCCCGTTCCTCAATAAAACCGTAAAACTTGACAAAGAGTGGAGCCTGAGCAAAGAAGGTATAGTAACCGTTTCCAACGGCAAAATGAAGGCAGTCAAAGCCGGCTCCGTCAACCTTACGGTCAGCGCTTTCAGCATTACCGGTACTGTTGCCGTAACCGTAAAGGGTATTTCGCTTGCAAAGGCCAGCGTGACTCTTTCCCAGAGCAAGGTTCAGTTTACAGGTTCGGAAATAAAGCCGGATGTTACCGTAGTGCTTAACGGAATCGAACTGACAAAAAATGACTATACAGTAAAATACGAAGATAACGTGAAGGTCGGTACCGCTACGGTTACCATCACCGGTAAGAACGGATATACCGGCAGCACAAGTGTAAACTTTGAGATTTTCTGCGAGCATAAAAATATAACAAAGACCGAAGCTAAAGCGGCAACCTGCACAGAAAAGGGCAACAGTGAAGGTCAGGTCTGCAATCTGTGCGGAACAGTTATTAAGGAAGGCAAAGAAATTCCCGCTCTCGGTCACGATTACGGTTATGTTGATGAGGAAGTTTCCGTAAAAGCTACCTGCACCACTTCCGGATATAAAAAAGGATACTGCAAGAGATGCAAGAAGACTGTTGAAGAGACAGTTCCCGCTCTCGGTCACGATTTTGACAGCGGCAAGATTACAAAGCAGTCCACCTGCACACAGGAAGGCGAAAAGACCTTTGAGTGCACCAGATGCCACAAAAAGACAACCGAACCGATTGAAATGAAACCGCACGATTGGAAGGTTACCTACAGCAAAGATCTCAAGAAAGACGCAAAGACCGGCAACTGCATTGGCTGCACATACACCAAAGAGTGCAACGTCTGCCACACCAAAACAGACCCAGTTACCATAAAGGATCATACATGGGAAACAGTAAAGGGTACGGCAGCTACCTGCACAGACGCAGGCGTCACTGACAAAATATCCTGCTCGGTATGTCTTCTTGTTAAGCAGGAGGCCAAAACAATCAAGGCTCTCGGCCATGTGAAGCCCGATGATCAGACTCAGATTAAAACCACAAAACCGACCTGCTCTGCGGAAGGCAAAGAAGAGTTCTTCTGCTCAAGATGCAAAAAGGATGTTTCTGTTCCTCTGCCCAAACTCGAGCATAAGGCCGGCAAGCCCATCGTGGTTAATCCCACGGCTACCGCCGACGGAAGCGTAACCACCAAGTGTGAGGTCTGCGGCGCGGTTATAAGCAAAGTTATCCTTCCCGCCGGCAGCGGCCCCTATAAGCCCGATACTCCCACTCCCGGCCCGTCAGACGGAATAACCATCAGAAACTACACGGCTACCAAGACCGTTCCTTACAAGGCAAGCCTTACCCTGACCGCTGATTACGGCACTCTGCCCAGCACCGCAATGGTCAGATGGTATAAAAACGGAACTGCTATTGACAAGGGTCAGCAGATTACCATTAACAATATTTCCTCAGAGTTTAGCATTGAAGCTAAAATCGTGAGCAGCGACGGCAGCGTTATAAGCGCCAGCCAGAAAGAAACCGTTAAGCCTCAGAGCGGAATAATCGCAAGAGTTGTCGGCTTCTTCAGATACCTTCTCGGTATGGCTCCCACAGTTGTTCAGTAATTATTTATTCGGCAGCGGGTTTAGGCCCGCTGCCGAAAAGTTTCATTGCCCTGTTCCGGCAGACTTTATATAATGTTTTTAATTTGTAAAATTAACACTTTTTTAATAAAAAGTGTAAAAAAAATATTTCAATAGCACAAAAGATATGATATAATATATCGGTAAATAGTCTGCCGCAAGGCGGATTCAATCCGAAAGCAGCTGAAATCCGGCTGTTTCTTTAAAAAACGGAGGTTTAAAAATGAAAGGTATTACATCCGTATCCAAACGCACTTTTGCCGTTCTTATGGCGGCAGTGATGCTCTTTACATTTGCGTTTGTAAACGCTTATGCCGAGCTCTCATTCACTCTTACCGCCGGCAATGACGGCGCAGCAATCACTCTCAAATCATCCGCAACAGACTGTACTTACAGCTTTGATGACCCGAGCGGCGCTGTGACCGCGCAGAAGGACGGGCTCTTCACCCTCACTACTCCTGTTGCAGGTACTTACACCATTACAGCCACCAAGTCAGACTCGTCCGACACCGGCACGTTATCTTTCACCGCTGAGAAGGTTACACTTACCCCTAACCTTAACCAGGAAGACCGCTCGATGACCGTTTCCAATTCGGCAAACATCTCCGATATGGTTTACTTTACAAAGGGCGTAAGAGTATCGGTAAACGGCAATTTCTTATATAACCTCTCTGCCGGCACCGAGTACACCGTAATCGGCTACAAATATGATTCAGCCGCCGGTAAGCTCTATTTCGGCACTGCCACTGCCAAGCTCAAGGCAAGCCAGGCCGCTCCCAAGACCGTAAACGCGACTGCGACCACCAATTCAATTATCGTTGAAAAGGTTACAGGCGCCGAATACAAGCTTGAAAAAGCAAACCCCAAGACCACTATTAAGGATTGGCAGGATTCCAACGAATTCACAGGTCTTGAGTCCGGCGTTTTCTACACTGTTTCCGTAAGAATCAAAGCTACCGATGACAAGCTCGCCAGTGAAGCTGCTTCCATCAATATCAAGACTTATCAAGCCAGCACCGGCACTCCCGTTGCGTTAACCTTCGAATCCGTTAAGAAGAACGAAGTTGTTGTTACCCCCCATGAAGGCTATGAGTATTCAAAAGACGGCAAGACCTGGCAGGATTCCAACAGATTTACCGGCCTGACCGCAGACAAGGACTACACCTTCTATCAGAGAATAGCTGCCGATGCCGATCACGCCGCATCCGAGGCTTCAAAGAAGAATGTTAAAACAAACTCTGCCGAAGTCTACACCGCCGATATGAAGAATGTTCCCAACCTCAAGTGGGCGGAAGAAGGCAAAATCAGAGCTGAAAAAGACAATTCGTTCACCCTTTACGGCGATGTAAGACATAACGGCAATATTCAGTGGGGCGACACCAGAATAGTTCCCCAGAATCTTACCGACGGCAACGCCATTGTTTTCCGTAAGGATATGACAGCCAACAAGGAAGGTACCGAGTACAAAGGCAAGTATCATCCCACATCAACCGGCAAGAAGACCATAACCGTAACCTACAACAAGGAAGTTTACAAGGGCACAGACGGCTGGGAGAAGGTAGGAGACCCCATCGTACAGACCTATGAAATTACCGTTCTTCGCAGTGACAACGGTATATGGGGCGTGCTTATAGGCATACTCAATGTGCTTACCGGTCAGCTGCCCACAATGCTCGGCGCTCTTATGAAGTGGCTCCAGGAGCACGGCGCTTCCTTCCTGCTCTTCATCTGATGCTGTCAGACCGCAAATATAAAGAAAAATCTTTATAATAATTAAAAATAATACTTGAAATTATGCTCTGCGTGTGGTAAACTCATATGGCAATTCACACGCAGAGCTTTTTTTATTGCAGGTTGCGGAGCTTCTCCGTTGCAATATCAGGCGCTGCGGCGGTTGTGTAAATCACAAAAACAAACCTAAGGAGGAAACAACAAAATGTCAGTAGTTTCAATGAAGCAGTTGCTCGAGGCGGGCGTTCACTTCGGCCACCAGACCAGAAGATGGAACCCCAAGATGGCAGAGTACATTTTCACAGAGCGTAACGGTATCTACATCATCGACCTTCAGAAGACCGTTAAGAAGCTTGAAGAAGCTTATCTTTTCGTTCGTGATATCTCTGCAGAGGGCGGAGACGTTCTCTTTGTAGGCACCAAAAAGCAGGCGCAGGATTCCGTTAAGGAAGAAGCTATCCGCTGCGGTATGCCTTATGTCAATGCACGTTGGCTCGGCGGCATGCTCACAAACTTCAACACAATCAAGAAGAGAATCGCAAGACTTGACCAGCTCAAGACAATGGAGCAGGACGGCACTTTTGACCGCCTCACCAAGAAGGAAGTCACCAAGCTCTCTCTTGAAATCGAAAAGCTCGAAAAATATCTCGGCGGCATCACCGGCATGAAAAAGCAGCCCGCCGTTATGTTCATCATAGACCCCCGCAAAGAGAAGATTGCCGTTCTCGAAGCGAAGAAGCTGGGTATCCCCATCGTTGCTATAGTTGATACCAACTGCGACCCCGATGAGGTTGACTATGTTATTCCCGGCAACGACGATGCTATACGCGCTGTCAAGCTTATCGCAGGCGCTATGGCTGACGCCGTTATCGAAGGCAGACAGGGTGAGCAGAGCGCTCCCGCTGCCGCAGAAGAAGCAAAAGCAGAAGAAACCGAAGCAGCAGAGGAGGAATAATCAATGGCAGCATTCACAGCTAAAGATGTACAGGCCCTCAGAGAGAAGACCAATGTCGGCATGATGGATTGCAAAAAGGCTCTTACAGAGGCCGACGGCGATATGGACAAGGCCGTTGAAATTCTCCGCGAAAAAGGTCTCGCTTCCGCAGCCAAAAAGGCAAGCCGTGTAGCGGCTGAAGGCGTTATAGGTGTTTATACCGATGCTACGGGTTCCGCTCTTGTAGAGCTTAACTGCGAAACAGATTTCGTCGGCAAGAACCCCGAGTTCATTGCCCTGGCAAATCAGATTGCCAAGACCGCCGTTATCGCAAAGCCCGCCGATGTTGAAGCTCTCGGCGCAGCTACAATAGCAGACGGTTCAATAAGCGTTACAGACTCCATCCAGGAGCTCTTCCTTAAAATCCGTGAGAATCTCAAGCTCCGCAGATTTGCTCTCGTTGAAGGCACTGCCGTTTCCTATATTCACGGCGGCGGCTCGGTAGGCGTTCTTGTTTCCTTCAACACCAACGCGGCTGACAGCGATGAGTTCAAGGCTATGGGTAAGAATGTCGCAATGCAGGTTGCGGCCATGAGCCCCGAGTATCTCAAGGAAAGTGACATTTCCGCGGATGAACTCGCCAAGATGAAGAACATCACCATTGAGAGTGCTCTCAATAAGCCCGAATCTCTTCCCAAGCCCATTCTCATGAGCGTTATTGCCAAGACAATCGAAGCCGGCAAATGGGAGCAGAAAGACATCGACGCTTATGAAGCTGAAAAGAACAACAAGTTCCTCTTCAACTTCCTTTCAGAAGAAGCCAAGGCCGCTCTTGCCGAGACAGCAGTCGCGGGCAAAGAAGAGTACATTGCCAACCCCATCTTCGGCAAACTCACCGAAGGCCGTATCGCAAAGCAGATCAAAGAAATCTGCCTGCTTGAGCAGCCCTTTGTGCGCTCCGACCTCTTTGAAGGCAGCGTAGGTGCATACATCGCCGATGTAGCCAAGAAGACCGGCTCCGACATCGAAATCACCGGTTTCGTTCGTTTCGCAAAGGGCGAAGGCATTGAGAAGAAGGCCGATGACTTTGCAGCGGAAGTTGCAGGTATGGTTAAATAATCAATCTTATCATAAAAAAGAGCTTGCGTTTGTCGCAAGCTCTTTTTATATCTGCATTATGTGTCACAGTGTCTTACAGAAGCTGAGCAAATCAGGGTAATCGGCGAGGCCTTCGGCTTCGCTTTCTTTTTTTCCGCAGGAGAGAAGCACGGGTGTACAGCCTGCGTTGATACCGGTCTGACGGTCGCGTACCGAGTCGCCGACCATGTAACTTAAAGAGAGGTCAATATTCATATCCCTTGCCGCCTTCAGGAGCATACCGGGAGCGGGTTTGCGGCAGGAGCAGACGGTTTTATATTCACTGCGCTCTCCCGGATAACCTGCATCCGGATGGTGCGGGCAGAAATACACTCTGTCGAGATAAGCGCCCTCATTGCCGAGCAGGGTTTCAAGATGCGCGTTTATATATGCGAGCTCTTCAAACGTGCATTCGCCCCTTGCGATTACTGCCTGATTTGTTGCGAGCACGGCAAGGAAACCGCTTTCATTTATCAGTTTCACCGCCTGAGCGGCTCCGGGAAGAAGCTCTATATCTTCCGCTCTTGTAATGTAGCCTTTGTAAACGTTTATTGTGCCGTCTCTGTCAAGGAAAACGGCCTTTTGCCTGTGTGAGAGATTTTTTTGCCCGGGAATGCCCGAAATAAGGTCTTTTTCGGCTTTCGCGATGCGTTGCGGGGTACCTGCATCGTGAACATATTCAGTGCATCTGTAGGCAAATATCCTGCCGCTTTTAACTGCCGGTATGAGTATATCCCGGTCAAAGTCCATTGCGCCGCCCGGCGTGAGAGACGAAATAAAATCTTTTGAAAGAATCTGTATACCTGCGTTTGACAGATTTTCATAGTAACCGTTTTTATTTTCTTTTGGCACCAGAGCGGAGATTGTGCCGCTTTCATCAGCCACTACAGCGGTGCTGTCCGCAGGGTGGGAATTCGGGTGAACAAACAGGGTGGCAAGCGCATTGTGTTCATAGTGGAAGGCTGCCATTCTGCCGAGCGAAAAATCAAAAATCAAATCGCCCGAGCAAAGCAAAACATCCTCGCTTATGCCGAGCAGGGGCAGAGCTCCTCCGGTGCCGAGAGGTTCATTTTCTTCAAAGAAAGTGATTTCAATACCGAAGCTGTCGGCGTTTTCAAAATAACTCTTTATAATTTCGCTTTTGAATCCCGTTACGATAACGGCCTCTTTTATGCCCTCTCTCGCAAGCACCCTGAGCTGGCGTGACAGAATCGGCTCGCCGCAAACGGCAAAAAGCGGCTTAGGCACTCCGGCGCTGATATCAGCGAGCCGGGTACCTTCACCGCCGGCAAGTATTATCGCTTTTTTTATATCATATGACTTCATTTTCATACATCAGAATCGTGCCGCTTTTTTCAAAATCAAAGTTGACAAAGGTGTAGTCGCTCAAGCTGCCTTTTACTTTTGCCTGCTCGTTTTCGGGCACATAAAGCAGCATATAACCTCCGCCGCCCGCGCCGAGAATTTTGCCTCCGAGCGCCCCGCTTTGCTTTGCCCTGAGATATATCCTGTCAATTTCATCGGTGGTTATATTGCCCGACAGCTGTTTTTTGAGCGACCAGGAGCGGTCAAGCAGATAGCCTATCTCGTCAAGGTCGCCGTGCAGAAATATATCCTGAGCCTCGTCAACTATCGACTTCATCTCATCAAGGTATGAGAGTGTAGCGGGTATGTTTGCCTGCTGCGCTTTTGCGACCTCGCCCGAAAGATGGGTAAAGCCCGTGAACATCAGCAAAAGATTCTTTTTGAGTTCTTTTATTCTCACAGGTCTGAGTCTTAGCGGCTCCACTCTGTAGCCGTCGGCGTCAAAGTAATATCTGTTGAGCCCGCCGAAAGCGGAGGCGAGCTGGTCCTGCACTCCTCCGGCTTCGCAGCACATATTTCTCTCAAGGTGAATCGCCTGCTTGGCTATTTCCATTTTGTCCGGATATTCACCGTTCATTGCGCGCAGCCCCTGCACAAGCGCCACTGCGAAGGCGGAGCTTGAACCGATGCCGGAGCAGGCGGGCAGGTCGGCGTCATAGGAAATCTGAATTCCGTCATAGGGAATATATCTGAGAGCCGCTTTAACAAGGGGGTGGCTCAGCTCATCGGGACTGTTGAAATGCTCTATTTTAGAGTATGTAAGCTGATTCCTGTAGCTGAATATCGGAGGCAGGTCGCGCATGCTGACATAGCAATACTTATCTATGGTGGTAGATATTACACTGCCGCCGTATTTTGAAAAGTATTCATAATAATCTGTTCCGCCGCCGAAGAAAGAAATGCGGAACGGCGCTCTGACTATAAGCATATCAGCTCTCCGTATAATACAGTTTATCTGAAAGGCAGAGTGTTTCTCTGAGCAGACGGTTGTTCATAACGGATGTGTCGGCGCGTCTGTCTTTGAAAAACTTTTTGCCTTCTTCAAACGAAATGGGTTTTATCAGGGATGAATCGGCCCCGTTTGCCTTTGCGGTTTCAACGCCGATTTCATATTTTGTGTAAGGCGTGTCGCTTGCTATGTTGATAACAGGGGGCAGCTTTTCCCGGGGCAGAGATGCGAGCGACATAAGCAGCCCGGCAACGGTTTTGTAGGAAAGGGCGCTTCTTCTCATGCCGTCAATCATCTCAACGCTCTCGCCGTTTCCGAGCTTTTCGACAATACTGTCTCTGAATGTCTTTTTGCCGCTGAGCAGCGAAGCACCGGTCATAAACGGCAGACGCACGCAGGTGAAACCGTGAGAGAGTACAATCTGTTCCCCTTCGGCCTTCTGGTCGCCGTAGGCATTCACCGGGCAGAGCTCATCTGTTTCGGAAAAGGCGGGTATTTCTTCGGGGTTTTCGCCGTAAACGCAGTCTGTAGAGGCAAAAAACAGCTTGTCGATGGAGGGCATAATCTCAAAAAACTGTTCCGGAGCAACGACATTGACCTTCCATGACGCGTGATAATCCGAAAACACTTTGTCAATGTTATGCTGAGCGGCGAGGTAAAACACCGTCAGCTTTTCGCCTTCACATAAGCGCGCGAGGTTTTCAAGCTCCGCGGTGTCTGTAACATCGCACCTGACCGCACGGGCATCAAATGTGAGGCGGTTTTCTTTATGATAAGCGCAGAGAGTTTTTTCGCCCCTGCCCATCGCTTCCAGAGCTATATAACTGCCCAGAAAGCCGCAGCCAACAATAAGTATCATCTGATTACCTCAAGCTGATAATTTCATCCTTGCCGTAAACTGTCCTGCCCCTGCGCCTGCCGAACCAGACGGTTTCTTTGGCGTATTCGGGCACGCTGTCGTAATAGACAGACGGCTTTATTTCCACCTTGCCGCCGAATTCCTTAAGCGACGGCTTTTCGCCCATGATTATACCCTCATAAAAGCCCGGGAAATCATATCCGGGTGTCAGCACACAGCCTTTATCAAAAGGCTTTCTGAGTACTGCCTTCTGATATGCGAGCATGGAATCAAAAAGCTTTTTTTCAATACCGAAGCTCTCTGCGTAAGGCAGAAGCTCCGGCATATAATCATCAAGATTTGTCACAATTTCAAGGAAGGCGCCCTCTTCAAAGAACCAGGTCACGTGACCGAATTCGGGCTTGTGGTAATTCCAGTCGCCCGCAAGAGAATTTTCATACTTATCTTTGAAGTCCATCCACAGGTTATGTATTTTGCCGGGTGTTTTCATAATATATTCAAGCAGGCCGGAGTAGAAGCTGTAATACCTGAGCCCCTTTTCGGTGTGCAGATACATTGCAAAACAGCGCAGAATGCCGAGACTGTGGAAGCACTGGGCGCAGACCGAGAAGAGATTGGCGTCAACCCAGTCCTCATCACTCATTGTGGATGTGGAGCGTACAAGATAGGAGTATTCTTTAATTTCTTCATCCTTGTCCGGAGCGCTGTGAATGTGATTGAAGCCTACCTTGATTACTTTTATCTTGTTCTCTTTTATAAATTCGGGCCTTGACAAATCGGAGTTCGGGAGCATCTCGCAGTGATAGACGCTCAGGGAATTGTGCTGGCCGTTTTCCATAAGCCGGCATATACCTTCGCAGAAGCTCTCTTTGGTTTCGCCCGGCAGGCCCAGAATCAGCTCGGAGTAGGTGGGTATACCCGCCTCGTTATATCTTTTCATCAGGTTTGAAAAATGCTCCATAGTGAGATTTTTCCTGCCTATTTTTTCGAGCGCCGCATCGGAAAGAGTCTGATAAGCCATGGTAGCGCCCTTGTCCATACCCTCGCTGTTGAGCAGACTGCAGATTCTGAATACTCTGTCTGCGCTGTTCTTTTCATAGCAGGGGCGGAAAACCTGAGGATAGCCGTATTTTCTTTTGGATGCAACAAGCGCCTGAGCTATGTCATAGTCTCTATCAAACATACCGAAGTTTGAGTCGGCGCAGAAGCAGTACGCAATCTTGTGCAGGGCGAGCCATTCAATTTCGGCAAGCACCTTTTCCATCGGGAAAAATCTCATTTTTCTGCCGTTGACCCAGTCGCAGTATGCGCAGGCATAGGGGCAGCCCCTGTTGGTTTCAAGCACGCTGAGAAATTCCGTGCCGGGGTTTTCGGCAATAATCCTGTCAAACACTCCCGTAAGATAAGGGGAGGGGTAAGTGATTTCTTTATCTTTTATGCAGAGCTTTTCGGTTTTGACTGTTTTACCGTTTTCTCTGTAAGCTACAGACGGAGTTTTGCCGTATTCGCCGCTTTGCACATTGCGCAGCAGCTCTGCAAAGACTGCCTCCCCCTCGCCGAAGGTGAGTATGTCAATATAATCCTCTGTTTCGAGAAGGGCGGCGCTCTCGTCAACGCTGTGACCGCCGAAGGTTATTATGCACTCCGGGTATTTTTCACGCACGGCCCGGGCGAGCGCCTTGTCATATTCCATATTCCAGACACTGCACGAGAACGCGACAAGGTAGGGGTCCCTGATTTTATCAAGGGCCTCAGCAAGCTTTTCACGCCTGAAGATAATACCGGCAAATTCATATTCTGTTTTCAAATCGTCCTGCGCAAGGCAGTTGGCTATCAGAGTGCCGGCGGCATAAGGCAGATAAACCGAGCCGTCGAACTCGAAGCCGACCTGAACAAAATAAATTTTTTTCATACAAACAGTCAGTCGGTGAGTATATCCTTGCTCCCGTCAGCCCTTTCAACGCATTTTGTGTAAAGGGCAACGAGATATGTATTATCAAGGTATTCAAAGGTGTGGCGCACTCCCGCCGGCAGGGTGAACATATCGCCGCGGGTAAATTCTTTTGTTTCTTGTTTATCGCCGAGGCAGGCGGTCACTCTGACCTTACCCGCGGCAATGTAAAATGTTTCATCTGTTTCAAGGTGATAATGCATATTGCCCCTGACAGCGCCTTTTTCGGTGTAAACGCAGTTTACCTGCTCATATCCGCAATGCGCAAGCTGGGCAATAACGCCCCTCTCATCCTCAAAAACAAAATCGGGTTTAACAATCTTAATAAGCATATCAGACATTCCCGTAAAATGAGTTCTTGATAATTGAATAGGCTTTTATCAGCTCCGCAATTCCGTCTTCGAGCGTGAATTGAGTCTTATAGCCGAGGGCTTCGATTCTGGCGTTTGACACAATGTAGTTGCGCTTGTCCGGGTCGGAATTAACCTGGCTTTCAATATAAGTGAAATCGGGTATCTGCTCCTTGATTTTTGCGCAGAGTTCGAGCTTTGATATATTGGCGCTGCTCAGGCCGCAGTTGAAGGTCTGCCCGTTCATTCTGTCAAAGTTTTCTATAGCAAAGATAAATGCGCCTGCGGCGTCTCTCACATGGAGGAAATTTCTCTTGAAATCGCCCTCGAATATCACATTGAATCTGTCAAACACGGCACGGTATACGAAGTCGTTTACAAGCAGGTCCGTGCGCATTCTCGGTGACGCACCGAAAAGGGTTGCAAAGCGGAAAGTTACGCTGTTGCCGGCTTCGAGCACCGCTTTTTCAGCCTCCATCTTGGTTTTGCCGTAGAGGGAAATCGGAGCAATCGGAGATTCCTCGGTGCAGTATTCCTGCCCCTGACCGAGACCGTAGCCGCTGTTTGTGCAGGGGAAAATGATTTTCTGGCCGGGGGAGCGGAGCTTTATTATCAGTTTCACGGCATCGCAGTTAATACTCTGAGCGGCAGTTTTATCTTTGAGGCAGGCGGGGAAGCCTACTATCGCCGCGAGCGGAATGATAATATCTTTGCCCGGCAGCAGAGATGCAACGGTTTTTTCGTCGCGGCAGTCGCCGTTTACAACCGTAAGGTTTCTGTCGGCGCAGCAGTCAAGCAGGGAGGCCTGCCTGTAAAGGAAAGAATCAAGCACGGTTACTCTGTGCCCCTTTGCAAGAAGCATGGGCACAAGCACGCTGCCTATGTATCCGGCGCCGCCGGTAATAAGTATTTCGGACATATCGGTGTTGCGGATAATCCGCGCTCCAATCTTTACATATTTAATCTATTATATATTATCACAGTATAAAATAAAAAGCAACAAAGAAAAGCGCCTGCAGAGCAGTAGCTCTGCAGGCGGGGATGTCAATATAATCCATTCTATGCCGAGGTAAGTGTGAGAATAGCGTTAAGGTCATCCGATATAAGAGTTTTCAGATTCCTTATGTCAATATCATTTTGAATATTGAGAAAATATCTGTCGGAAAATCCGAAAAATTTTGCAAGACGAAGAGAAGTTTCCGCTGTAATCTTTCTACGCCCGTGAAGAATATCCTGTATTCTGGAAGTCGGAACTCCGATTTCTTTTGCAAGCTTATAAGCGGAAATACCGAGAGGTTCCATGAACTCTTCACGAAGTATTTCACCGACAGTAGGGGCTTCAATTATTCTGTTCACTAAGCATTCTCCTTTCAATGGTAGTCAACAATTTCTACTTTAAAGAAATCGTTTCCGGAATATTCAAAGCATATTCTGTACTGATCATTTATACGAATGCTGTATTGTCCCTTCCGATTACCTGAAAGTGCTTCAAGTCTGTTATTGGGCGGAACACGGAGATCCTCCAAGCCTCCTGCATTGTCTATCATAATCAGTTTGCGTAGAGCAATCTTTTGAATTGACTCCGGAAGTTTTTTAGAGAAAACCTGATTATAAATCTTTTCGGTTTCCTTATCTGCAAAACTTTTTATCATCGATTATATTATACCCGAAATATGTGTATATGTCAAGCGGGCATATTTTGACGGAACTGTTTTTTAGAATTTATTTGGTCTTCATTACAGACTCGGGTTATCTGTTCTGTCAAGCAGGTAATCAACGCTGCAATTGTAGTATTCTGCAAGTTTTAATAATACTTCGGCTGTCAATGCAATTGTTCCCGTTTCATATTGTGAATAAGTGTTTTGAGAAACATGAAGTAGTTTTGCAATATCCTTTTGCTTTATATCGTGGTCTTCTCTGATACTGCGTAAATTCTTGAATACCATAACAACAACTCCTTGATTGTTATTATGGAATATCTGTAATTCGGATATTGACTTTTATCTGTAATACAGATATAATTAAAATATCAAATATGAGGAGGTTCTATTAAATGGTATGTCCGTCATGTGGAAGTGAAATAGGAAACAACAATTTCTGTCCTAACTGCGGAGCGAGCGCAACACAGACAACTGATACCAATCAGTCTCAAATGGTTTGCCCCAAATGCGGTTCACACAATGTCAATGTACAAGTAATGCAAGATAAAGCTAAAACAAAAGGTCACGGTCATGACAGAGGATTGATTTGGAAGCTTGGAAGGTTGTTACTGATTATTTGTACATGTGGATTATGGCTGATTGTCGGAAAAAGCAAGGGTAAGGATAAAAGCAAAACAAAATTTAAAAACAGTTCCGTTGCCGTCTGCCAATCCTGCGGTTATTCGTGGAAAATATCAAAGGTTCGATAGATAACAAAAGCGTCTGCCTCGGCAGACGCTTTTTGATTTAATGGCATTATGTTAAGCACTTAGAGAATCAATATTTGAAGTCCTTGTAGATTATGTGGGCTGTGCCGGTTGCGGTGCCGGAGCCGATGCCTATATCAATCGCGACGCTGATGTCATATGTCACGGTAAGGCCTACAAGCTCACCCGACACGGCGTCAATCTGAGCTGTTACAACCGCGTTTTTGTAGCTTTCCTTGATGTCGGCGCCTTCATAGGTGCCTGCGATTGCGTCGTAGATTACTTCGCCGGTCTTGTGGTCATAGTAGTTTTTATCC
>JAEELT010000095.1 GCA_016282855.1 Clostridiaceae bacterium
CGATGTCAGGAGCTGGCTCGGCAGAATGATGTTTTCCGGTGATGACGCGCTGAAGAAAGCAAAGGTTTTATCCGGCGGCGAAAGAGTCCGCTGCATGCTTTGCAAAATGATGCTCTCTGGCGCGAATGTTCTTATTTTTGATGAACCGACAAACCATCTCGACCTTGAATCAATAGCCTCGCTGAATGACGGACTCATTAAATTCCCTCAGACGATTCTGTTCACTTCTCACGACCATCAGTTTGTGCAGACCGTAGCGGACAGAATTATCGATATTACAACAGGCCATCATTATGATAAGAAATTGACATATGATGAATATCTTGAAGAACTGAAGAATAAACAGTAGGGCTGTAGCATTTAAGCGAAAAACAAACAGACAGGAATAAAGAAAGGTTCGCAGGTGGTTAACTCTGCCTGCGAACCTCTTTCTTGTATTTGTTTGAAAAAGAGAAGTAATGTATTTTGATTATTATTTGTCTGTTTTCGGCGTCTTTTTTCGTTCACCTCGTCGTCACAAGCTTCATATCTTTCGCGCCTGCGTCTTCAAAAATATGTTTACGCAGGCTCTCAATTATTCCGCTGCTCCTCCTCTCCCCAAAAAGGCTATTGGACTTTTTGGGGTGCGGGTGTCCTGTGGACACCTCTGCCTCAGGCAGAAGCACCGACCGAGCCGACAGGCGAGACCCCCTGGGATGTACTGTCTTCACTCAAAAATAAGCCGTTTTCATCTTAGCTGCTAAGCCCCTTCTTCATTTTTTCTATTCGTATCTTCACGATAA
This sequence comes from Clostridiaceae bacterium, assembly GCA_016282855.1. Classification (GTDB taxonomy): domain Bacteria; phylum Bacillota; class Clostridia; order Oscillospirales; family Acutalibacteraceae; genus CAG-177. The sequence continues at coordinate 783 of JAEELT010000095.1, forward strand.
AAGTGGTATGACGCCACTGTACAGATAACCGCAAGCACGGTTATGATTACCGTCATAACGAGGATATTCCACATACCCGGAACGAAAATTGAAAGAATAATCTGAACAAATCCCGCAACAACCGAGGCAATTCCGCCGAAGCGCTGACTTTTTTGCCAGACAGTGTCATTTGCTCTGCTCCATTTTGTTCTTATGCCTACGGCGGAATTCAGGGTTGATTTCGGCATGATGTTGCCGAGCAATATAAGCAGGATTCCGAGACCGATGCTTGTCAGTTTATTGAGCATATCCGGAGAAACAGCCCTCTCATCGCCGGGAGCATATTTAAGCGCCTTCCACATAAGATAAAAACCGATGACTGTCAGCAAGAGAACGGTCAGAATGCCGGCGTAAACCATGATTTTAGCGTTTGATTCCATACCTTTTCCGGTGCTCTGTTTTGCCTGAAAACCGAAAAAAATCCCGATTCCCGCGGCAATGACGGGAACGATAATGTTTTCATATTTGCTTCCGATGCGGTCAATTTCTCCTTTGAAGTTATAGTGAACAGGCACTCTGTCCGGCGACATAATAAGAAAGACCGCCGTTCCCGCGATACAGATGAGCACCGCAATCAATAAAACGGTGTAAGCTTTTTTCATTATTCTTCACCTCTCAGATCTTTGAGCCAGAGCAGCGCCTCGTCAAGGACGGACGCATTCAGCTCATAATAAATATATTTGCCTTCTCTTCTGTCGCGAATCAGACTCGCCTCTTTCAATACATTCAGATGCTTTGAAACGGCGGGCATACTCATATCAAAATGCTCCGCAATTTCACCCGCCGGCAAACTGTTCTTTTTAAGTAAATTAAGAATGGTACGCCTGGTCGGATCCGATATCGATTTAAGGGTATTCTGTATTCCCACCGGTTCACCGCCTTTCATTTAACCTTTTGGTTAATTGTATCATTTTGTACCCGATTTGTCAATATCGGAACCGGGAAATTCGTTAGGCTCCGACAATAATTAATAAAACAGCCCCCGGCGGTACTTTTACAGTATCAAGCGAGCGGCTGTATCTGCGATTATTATTTTTTGAATTGTTCCTGTTCAACCTCATTTATTCTCAATATCTAAATTTCAATTATTCTCTCTCGCGAAAAAAGATAAAGAAAAAAGATAAAAAAAGAGAATAAAAAAGGATTCTAAAAAATGATAAAAAATTAAAAAGATAAAATTAAAAATGATTAATTAAAATGATTATTTTGAGATAATTAAATTGATAATTAAATTGATTATTTTTCGATAAAAATTTTTATTAAAAAGATTATTAAATTGCTTATTTTTCAAGGATTTTAAAAAGATAATTAAATTAATTTTTTGCTTTTTTATTTTGTCTTTTTATTATTCCTTTTAAACCCCCGCTTAGAGTCTTTTTCCAAATAAATCAATTGGATTTATTTGAGTTTGTTTTTTTGAGACCGGGCTTTAAACAAAAAAATAAACGGACTTGTGTCAGATAACACAAGTCCGAAAAAGACGATAATTTTATTTTAGATTTTCAGGATAATTGATTTTGAATAATGATAACGGTATTATTCCCACTCAATAGTGCCGGTGGGCTTGGGTGTCACATCATAAAGCACGCGGTTTACACCGTCAACCTCGGCAAGGATGCGGTTGGTGATTCTGAAGAGCAGATCCCAGTCAAGAGGCTCCACGGTAGCCGTCATAGCGTCGCGGGTGTTAACCGCGCGGATGATAACGGGGTTCTCATAGCATCTCACGCCGTCTTTAACGCCGACTGATTTGAGGTCGGGCACAACGGTGAAATACTGCCACACTTTGCCTTCAAGACCGTTTTTCGCAAATTCGTCGCGCAGAATGGCATCGGATTCACGCACAAGCTCAAGTCTTTCGCGGGTGATGGCACCGGTGCAGCGCACGCCGAGACCGGGGCCGGGGAAGGGCTGACGGTAAACCATATTGTCGGGCAGACCGAGCTGCTTGCCCACTACTCTGACTTCGTCTTTGAAGAGAAGTTTAACGGGCTCAACAAGGCCTTCAAAATGAATGTCTTCGGGCAGACCGCCGACATTGTGGTGAGCCTTGACCGGGCCTGATTCGAGTATATCGGGATAAATTGTACCCTGAGCGAGGAACTCGATGCCGTCAAGCTTTCTGGCTTCTTCCTCAAACACTCTGATAAACTCTTCGCCGATAATCTTGCGCTTCTTTTCGGGCTCGGCAACGCCGGCAAGCTTGTCAAGGAAGCGGTCAACAGCGTCAATATAGATGAGGTTGGCGTCCATCTGATTGCGGAATACATCAACAACCTGCTCGGGCTCGCCCTTACGCAGGAGACCGTGGTTTACATGAACGCATACGAGCTGCTTGCCGATGGCTTTGATAAGCAGAGCGGCAACCACGGAGGAATCGACTCCTCCCGAGAGAGCTAAAAGCACACGCTTGTCGCCTACCTGAGCCTTTACGGCGGCTATCTGCTCATCAATAAACGCCTGGGCGAGCTCGGGTGTGGTGATTCTTACCATGCTTTCGGGTCTGACATTGCTGTCCATATTTATTCCTCCGTTCATTTTGCGCGCTGCGCGCGGGTTTGCTGCCGCGCCGGCGCAATGAAAAATTTATGTGTTGATTATAGAACAAAACGCAGTCCAAATCAAGAAAAAAATACAATTTACGCCGAACTTTTGCGGGATATTTTTTACTGCGTCTCTATTTCGTCAAGATAGATTTTTCTGACGGTTTTGCGCCCGTACCAGACCGTTTTCACGGCATAATCCTCCCACGATTTCACATCAATGGGGTTTGCTATGACATAACAAGAGCGCTTCTTTTCGGGCAGGGTTACGGCTTCACCTGAAAGAGCGCGCGAAAAATAAGATCTGAAGTCGTAATCACAATGCAGTTTTTCCTTTTTTTCAAACGGAGTTTTCAGGCACCATATCTGATAGCCGAAAAGCTCCTCAAAGAACTCCCTGTCATCAAAAAGCCGTGCAAGGAACGGTTTTATCTCTCTGTAGAAGCGGCGCGTGTCATACATACAGTTGATAACGGCATACTCCTCTTCGGGCCAGCCGACATTGCCGAAGCGCCTGTCTTCAAAAACGAGCCCGGCCTTTTCATGGGTAACATCCTCAAGCCTTTTTCTTATTTTTTCCGTGACCTCTCCGCCGAGAGTGGCGCTGTTTGCCTCAAAGAAACGGAGCAGTTCAAGGTAAAAATCAGAGTATTTAAGCCCTTTGGCATAATGAAGATAAAGAGCGAAGCAGAGAAGAAAGCCGTGGTGGTGGAAGGCCTGAACCGTTACGGAATAAAGATTCATTTTTATCCACTCACTCTCGCTCATCGTGTTTGTGCCGACAACAATGCGGGAATACTCGGTCACTTCCTCCTCTTCGAGAGTGCAGTGAGGCTGGTTTATCGGTATGCGCACCTTGCGTATGCCGTGCTTCTTGTTGTATTCGGGGTCTCCCATTCCCGAGAGCGGAAGCCACTCGCAGTTGTGGGTGTAAATAGCGCTGTGCTGACCCGCGTCAAGCAATATGTCAATGCCCTGTACAAACGAGTCAAAGGTTTCTCCGGGCAGGCCGAGTATGAGCTCGGTGTAGGTGGGTATGCCGGCTGAGTTGTATTTCCTGAGCAGCGTTTTGAACGAGTCGATTGATATATTGTGCCTGAGAATGTTTTTCTGCACCTCGGGGCTGAGCGACTGGAATGACAGAGTGGCGCCCTTGCTCATGCCGGCTTCATTCAGCTTCCTGTTTATGCTGAAAACCCTGTCATTGCTCTCCTTCGCGTATGAAACCTGAAAGCCGGCAGGAAAGCCGTAAGCCTTTTTCAGGCGTATCATTTCATCGGTATATTTCTCATCTCTTTCAAACATGCCGAAATTGGAATCCGCGAGCCCGAAGCCGTAAATCCTGTGTTCCGCGAGCCACTCAAGCTCGCCGAATATCCTTTCATCGGGAAATCGGCGCATCTTGCAGAAGGCGGCGCCGTCATCGCAGTAAGTGCAGTTATAGGGACAGCCTCTGGCCGTTTCCATAACGGCGAAAAAAGACAGAGAAGGGTTCTCTTTGAGTATCGGGTCAAAAACTCCCGTCAGATACGGCGACGGATAATCGGTGCGTGTGAATTTTTCTCTGTGTGTGATAACCGCTCTGCCCTCCCTCCTGAGAGCGAGGTTGGGTATGCCGCCGGGGTCACGGTTTTCATAAAGGGCAAGCAGCAGGGCCGAAAAGACCTCCTCGCCCTCACCGAGTATCATATAATCAATGTATGGCTCGCTTTCAAGCAGAGAAGCATCGGGCGTGATATTATGCCCGCCGAAAACTATACGGCAGTCGGGATAAAGATTTTTTATTTTTCTTGCCAGAACTCTGTTGTACTCGTAATTCCATATATAATTTGAGAAACCCACGAGAAAGGGGTCCTTGATTTTTTCAAGCATCAGATCCGTTTTTTCTCTTCTGAAAAACGGCTGCACGAATTCAAAGTTTTCCCGTATGGCGTCTATGGATTGCGCGTACGCTATCAGGGTTCCCGATGCGTAGGGCAGAAATGCGTCGTTGCCGTGGGCATAATCCACCTGCACCGTATATACTTTCTTTTTCATTTCAGTCTCCGGGGCAGCTCACTGCGCTTGTGCCGCCTCTTCTTTAACATCGTCCTTATATGACGCCCAGCCCATTCTGCCGTACCAGACAACCTTTTTGCCGAAAGTGCCCCAGTCGCAGGCGGGGTCCGAATCGCGCATAATAAGCGTGTGAGTCTTCGGCCTGAGCTTATGGATATCGTTTATATAAACATCCGTAAGGAATTTATGCACATCGTATCTCAGCTTTACTCTGCACTCCGGTGAAAAAGGAGTTCTGAGTATTGCCTTCTGATAATTCAGCAGGTCATCAAACACATCTTTATCTATGCCGAATGATAACAGATAGGGCAGCATATCATCATAAAAAACATCAAGGTTTTTTATTGCGTTGAGCACATAGTATTCGTGGTCATCCCACACTACATCGCCGCACGGCCCGAAGAAAAGCTTTCTCTGGGTTTCGCCGAGAGACATTTCCTTAGCGTGCTCCCTGATTTCGTTGCTCAGACCCGCGGAGAAAAGCCCGGGATTATTCTCAAAATAGGTAATAATTCCGTCATAGAATTTTTCGTAGGGAATATCCCTGTGAATGCGCAGATATATTGCGAATGCGCGAAGCAGACCGTTGCCGTGAAACGCCTTTGCAAGGTAATAAAAGACAGTGCATCTTACCCACATATCCCTGCTCATTGAGTTTGTTTCGGTCACTATGTAGTTATACTCCGGTATGGTAAAGGCTTCATTCTGGAAATGCGCCCTTACAATCTCGGACCTGACCGTTTTAAGCCCGAATTTTTCAACATATTCGGGCTGACCCATAGCGGCGTTGGGGAGCAGTATGGCGCTGTAAACCTCAAACACAAAATGCTGGCCTATTTCAAAAAGAGTGCCGATACCGTGAATGAAGCTCTCGTAAGTCTCCCCCGGGAGGCCGAGAATCAGCTCGGAATATGTTCTCATTTTTTCGGTGTTGTACTTTGTGAGCAGGTTTCTGTAAAATTCAAGATCCTTGTTGGTTCTGCCTATATTTTTAAGGACCTCGGGCGACATGCTCTGAAATGACAGCGTGGCGCCGATGCGGTCAAAATCGCACTCCTTGAATTTTTTTACTATGGCAAACACATTTTCAAATTTGTTTTTCGCGTAGTTCATACGCATTTTTTCGGGGAAGCCCGTCTTGACTTTCACCTCGGCAAGAGCGTCCGCTATTTCAAGGTCTCTGTCAAACAGGCCGAAATTCGCGTCAGCCCCCCAGACGAAAGCAACCTTATGGTCAGACATCCACTGCACTTCGGCCTTTATGCGTTCAAGCGGGAAAAGGCGAACTCTTGCCTTGAGCAGACCCCAGTCGCAGTATGCGCACTGGTTGGGGCAGCCCCTGCTTGTTTCAAGAATGGCGTTAAATGTGATTTCGGGGTATTCCTCAAACAGGCTGTCAAACCAGCCCTCAAGATAGGGCGACGGGTAGTCGAGCGTACGCTGGCACACGGTTTGGGTGCGCCTGAAGCCGTCCTGCGCGCGGAAGGATATGTTCGGCACCTCTCCGAGCTCCCTGTTTTCGGCTATCGCCTCAAAAAGGCATCTCACCGTGTTTTCGCCCTCGCCGTGGCAGAGAATATCCACAAAAGGAAGCTCCTCAAGCATTTCAAAGCTGTCGGGCACATTGTGGCCGCCGAAAACTACTATGCAGGAGGGATAAAGCTTCTTTATTTCCTCGGCAAGCTTTTTATTGTATTCGGTATTCCAGCTGTAGCACGAAAACGCGGCTATTGCCGGCTCATCGAGACGCTGAGCCGTTTTCTTCACATCTTCTCTTAAAAAAATAAAGCCTTTGAAAGTGAAAGCGTTTTTTATAATATCGCTTTCCCATGCCGCGGCGGCAAGAATTCCGGCGGTGTACGGAAGATAAGCGTTCTGATGATTGTAGGTGGCAGAAACATCAACCTGCACAAAATATACGTTTTTCATCCGCGCCCTCCTTCACTTCGTATTTCTATGGGATAATGTCCGCTCGTGTAATCCGGCTCTCTCCTGTTTCTTCCGTACCATACTGTTTCTCTCGCAAGGTCACAGAAGGATGAAACAGGGCTGCCGTCGTGCACGGAAATGGTTGTCTTTTTCTTTTCAAGCTCCCCGGGAGTTCCGAGATACACGTTTGCGAACCAGGTATAAAAATCATAATCGGATGTTATTTCAATATCACTTACGCCGATTTTTTTGATAATCGCATACTGGTAATCAAACAGGCTGTCAAGCTTGCCGGAGCGGCCGTATTTCTCTTCAAGCAGGGCCTTAACCTCGGCGTAAATCTCTTTAAGCACCGGATAGGACTTTATAAAGACGAGCTCGTCAAAGCCCCAGAGTATGTTGTCCGTGCCCTCGCTTGTCACCACAAAAGCGTTCCTGCCCTGAGTCACTCCGATGCACAGGGAGTAAATATACTCAATAAGCCTGCCGGTGTGAGAAGAGGGGTCGGAGAAGCCGTAATCTGTTATCATAGTGTAAAAATCGCGGTAGGAAAGCCCGAACTCATATCTGCAGAATATCGCCGCGGCCCTGAGCATGCCGAGGTTGTGCATGCCCTGTATGCAGGAGGCAAAGAGCAGAGCCCTTGCCCAGTCCCTGCTGCTCATTGAATATGTTGAGGTGGCAAACTCCGCGTATTCGGTTATTTCTTCACTAACCGGAGCATAGGTTGAGTGCATCAGCATAAAGGGCACGAATGTGCTCTGAATATCATATTTCTCCCGGTAATACTTCTGCCCCATTTCCGAATTCGGCAGAATCTCGCAGGGGTAAACGTTTATCGCGAAATGCTGGCCGTTTTCAATCAGCGAGCAGATGCCGTCGCAGAAGCTGTCGTATGTTTCGCCGGGCAGGCCGAGTATCAGCTCGCAGTAAGTGGCAATACCTGCTTTTTCAAATCTGTTCATAAGCTCCCTGAAGTGAGCTGCTGACATATTCTTCCTGCCGATATTCGCGAGCACCTCGGGGTTAAGGCTCTGAAAAGCTATGGTCTGCGCCTTGGAGAGCCCGTTACGCACCATTTTTGTGCTGACCTCAAAAACAAAATCAAGGCGGTTTTTTGTGAAATTCACGTGAAAATGCTTCGGGTAGCCGTATTTTTTATTGCAGGCGATTATGTAATCGACTATTTTCTCATCCCTTGAAAACAGGCAGAAATTTGCGTCCGCGCAGTACATATAGTCAATCCTGTGCTCAACCACCCAGTCAATTTCGGCAAACACTTTTTCCAGAGGGAAAAGGCGCACCTTTGATTTGAGCGCCCCCCAGTCGCAGTAGGCGCATGAGTTGGGGCAGCCTCTGTTGGTTTCAAAGAGAATGGAAAAATCCACGCCCTCATCAAGTATGTCGTCAAATATTCCTTCAAGATACGGCGACGGGTAGTCAATTCCGGTCTGAGGCACATTTTGCGTGGTGATGATTTCTCCTCCCTCGCTGCGGAAAGAAATGTTGGGCACGCCGTCAATCGGCATACCTTTGGCAAAGCATTCAAGTATCCCCTCGGTGGGCTCCTCGCCCGAGCGGTGAGTGATTATATCCACGCATTCATATTTCTCAAGGTATTTGGTGCTTGATGATACGTGATGCCCGCCAAACGCGATTATGCAGTCCGGGTAAACGCGCTTTATTTCGCGGGCAAGCTCTATGTTGAAGCCCGTGTTCCATACCGAGCAGGAAAAAAGCACCATAAAAGGGTTGTCAAAACGGGCAACAATATCGGAAAGTCCGTCTCTGCAATAGGTAATCTTACCGAAGCGGAATGCGCCGGCGATAACCGGGTTTTTCATGCAGTACGCCTCAATACAGCCTGCGGCGTAGGGAATATAGGCATTTTTCCTGCCGCCGCTCTCATATATATCATTTACCTGAACAAAATACAGATTTCTCATCGTTTCTCCCCGAAAACATGACATACATAGTTATTTTAACACTATATGTCGCTGTTTTCAAGAACAGAGAGAACAAAAAGAAGAATAATTGAGAATTTAAAACTGAATTTAAAATTAAATGTATAATATTATTGATATCGACCGGATGAATATGTTATTATAGAATATATATTACCTTCGGGAGAGATGAACAATGATTAAAAATCTGAACAGGCTTATGTCGCTGCTGCTGAGTATCGTTATGATATTCGGCCTGTTCGGCATTGAGGGGCTCGTTATCGGAGCGTATGCCACTGATGGCAACGAATATCAGAACAACCCCTGCTTTAAAGTAATCACAGCCGAGCAGGCGCAGGCCAAGTTTGAAAACGGCGACAAGTTTGTCATTGTGTTTTTCAGAAACACCTGCGGCAACAGCCAGAGAATAGGCAATAAAGTCCTTACTCCCTGGATGGATACTTTCTCCTATGATATTTACGGCGTAAGGCTGCCCGAAGACTCTTCCGGAGAGATATCCGATTTTGCGGAACTGACCTTATACTATTCCGGCTCCACACAATTCGCGCTTCCCCTGATGTTCTTCGTGGACAGCAGAGCGGTAACGGCTTATTATACCGGCGCGGATGACGAAACGATTGAAAATATAAACGCAACTTTCTATAACTTCACGGGCTTTGAACCCATACACATAATAAAGCCGCTCTATCTCTATGATGTCACTTACCATCAGAGTGATGTAAGAACCCTGATCACGAGAATAAACGAGCTGCGAACCGGCAACGAAGCGTGGTACTGGAACGAGGACAACACAACCAAGACCGTGTTTACCAATCTTCAGCCTCTTGTGTATGACTATGAGCTCGAGGTCGCGGCGATGCAGCGCGCCGCCGAGCTCGTGGCAATGTACGCTCACGATCGCCCGAATGACGACAAGTTCTATGATTTATACAGCCGCAACTGGGCTGCTGAAAACGTGGCATACGGCTTCAGTACGGCAATTCAGGTTCAGACCGCGTGGGAAGAAGCCGACGAATTGTATTTAGGTCAAGGTCACAGAAGAAATCTGCTCAACCCGAATGTTACTGCCGTAGGTATAGCGTGCGCCGAATACGGCGGCAAGAAATACTGGGTTCAGGAGTTCAGAAGCCCCGCCTCCAATATGGCACAGACCGCGGCCAATGACAGCCTCACCACAGCGAGAGTTGAAATATTTGATAAATACATTTCTTCAAAAACACAGACCGTTTCCCCTTCATCAATATCTGTTGTTGCGGGCGCGTCAAAGGCTCTGCCGGTTGTTTCTCAGAGTATCACAATGATTTCCGCCCCTCAAAATACCATAGACACCCGCAAAGAGGTTACCTGGACCAGCGCAAACACAGCCATAGCGAAGATCTCAAACGGCAAGGTTGTCGGCGTGAAGGCGGGAAGCACCAAAATCACCGGCACATTTGACGAAGAGCAGACGGTTCAGGTAAATGTAACGGTAACCGCCGATTCATTAAAGAGCATTGCGGTAAAGAGTAAGCCCACCAAGCTTAGCTACTACACGGGTCAGACTCTCGATACAGCCGGTCTCACTCTCACAGCCACCTACAACAGCGGCAAGACCGAGACTGTTTC
>JAEELT010000096.1 GCA_016282855.1 Clostridiaceae bacterium
AAAGGCGAAAAGCGAAAAGACTATATAGTTTAATGGACTGCGAATTATACACTCGCAGTCCTGTTTTTTGCTCGTATTTAACTATAATAAGGAATGATTGTTTTGTCTTTTCTCAACGCCTTTGCAGGGCAGGCATATATGCTTGCCGTAGGGGCGGATATCATCCGCCCGAAAAAAGAGATATTCGCAGCAAAATAGGCATTATCCTTGTCGGTAAGGTAATCGCCGCAGGTGACAGGTGAGAAGGCAAAAGCACCGCTTTTTACGGCTTTATCTTTATATATCCGACTGCGTCGTCCGCGGCAGGCGCTCTCTGATTATAAAAGCAAATCCCCTCCGGCATAAGGCCGAAGGGGATTATGTTTGCTTTTTTGTTTAATTATTCTGCTGCAGGAGCACCTACGGGGCAGGTGTCAGCGCAAGCGCCGCACTCTATGCAAGTATCAGCGTTGATTACATACTTGCCGTCGCCTTCGGAGATAGCTTCTACGGGGCATTCTGCTGCGCAAGCGCCGCAGGAGATGCATTCGTCACTTATCTGATATGCCATTTGTGTTGCCTCCTTGTTTTGGGTTTTATAGCTTTGCTTTACCCTGACTTACCCGAGAAGCTGGCTGATGGTGCCGCTCTTGAGAAGGTCAATGATTGTGGGTATGAGCTTTGCATACGTGAGAAGGTTGAGCCAGGTCTTTTCGATGCTCAGATGATAGAAGTAGAAGGAACCGTCAACTTCGTCTCTCTTGGGAAGGAAGAGGATGTTGATATTCTTCTCGGGATCCTGGCAATGTACTATATCGGCTTTGGTTGCGGGAATTGCGTTTACGCCCATGCCGGTGAAGGGAGCCCAGTAATAGCTCTTGAAGTTCTTGCCGAGTGCCCAGCTGATACAGTCGGAGTCATCATATACTCTGAAGAGGAAGTCGGTGTCTGCCATCCACTGCATCTGGAGAATGCTGGTTGTGTAGATGTGCTGAGCGCCGGTTTCGCTTCTGTCATTGTAGCCTTCCTTCCAGGTTTCCTGAGCGGGAAGATCTTCAAATGATGTGTAAACGCCGTCCACATAATATGCTTTGAAGCCGAGGAATTCGCAGTTGCGGTAGGGCCTGTATTTATCATCGGCCTTCGGGTCGGAAACTTTCTTTTCACCGTCAACCTCGGTTACGGTTGCCGCGGGTGTGCTGTTGGGGGCGGTTGTTCTTATCCATTGTGAGAAGAAGGGCTCGTTTTCAAGGCCGGATTCTTCAACGTCATATTCGGGGTCGTAAATTGTAGTGCCGTAGTTCATGGGCTCTGATGAATAACGGATACCCTGGCCTACTATGTCTTCGTTTACGTTGCCTTCCTTGTCAACACCGTTGTTGAAGTCAACAAACGCTGTTCTCTTACTGGTGTTGTATGAAGCGTAAACATTGAGCACTCCGTCTTCGCTTTCGTCTGCGAGATAAGCGTAGATGTTGGTGTCTGTGCCGTTACCGTTAGAGGTAATCTCGGAGTTAAGTGAAAGACCGTTGGCGTAGGGTGAAAGTGACTCGGGGCAGTTATCGTTGATTGTCTGAGTGAGCTCTTCGTCAACGAGTGAAGCGTAGGTTATTGCTTCGCTGCCGGATACGGCTTTTTCGTGGGAGAAAATCCACTTGCCGTCTTTGCCGAGGTAATGGAACTTAACTGTGTAATCATTGGCGACCCACTCCGTGTTGAAGTATGCGACGGGTGATTCGCTGTCGATGATATAGGTGTTGATAAAGTCTTTGTCAAGCTTTATGGTGTCGCCGTCCTGTGTAACATCTATTTCCTGACCGTCGGTGGTAACAAGATAGATGCGGGTGAGCTTGTAGCCGCGGTTAGCAATGATGGGGCCTTCGCTGTCGGCAGCGCCGTTCTTGTAAAGCTGAGAGAGCGGGAACTTGCCGGTTTCGTTGCCGCTTAAAACATTGCTTTCCATTCCGAGATATTCAAAAGAGTCAAGGGTGATTGTATCACCGATGCCGAGCACGGAGTAGGAAGCGCGTTTCTCACTCTTACCGCCGTTTCTGTCAACATAAATACCTACATAATAGGGCTTCTCTGCGACATCAACATAAATTGTAAGGTGGTTGGGGTTGTCGTTGTCGGTGCTTGCGTATTTGGGAGCGAGCTTTTTGCTCACATCATCCACGGAAATTGTGCCGTCATTGCCGTCTTTGTAATCAACTGTGTAGCTGTAAGTGTCAATTCCGGAAATATCCACGTCAACAAGAGGAAGAGCGTTGGTCGCGTTTTTGAGAGCGATTTTGCTGTTCTTCTCAGCGTATTTTTCCTGAAGAGGAGTGTAGACAATGTTGGATGTGACAGGCTCATTCCACTCAAGGCCGTATTTGCCGTTATCATCCTTTTTCACGATGCCTTCATCGTCAAATTTGGGAGTATAGACATCTGCGGTGAAAACAACGCATGCGTTGAGCACAAGCTCTGAAATCAAATCGATATCAATGCCGAACTGTACCTCATATCCGCTGAACAAATCGATGGGAGCGGGGTTGCCGTCTGAGTTCTTCCAGCCGAAATATGTGTAAGCCCATGTCTTGATTTCGTCAGAGGTGTTGATAGTCTCGGAATAAGTGCAATCGGGAGTGCCGGGGATTTTACCGTTGGCAGAGTACATAATCTTGTAGCTTCTGGTGTCGGTATCGCCCGTAAGCTTGAGAGAGCTGATGCCTGTGATTTCGGGAATCTGATTCTGCATTTCAGCACAGCGCTTAATAATCTTCATGTAGTCATCGCCGTTTGCGTATGCGCCGTAGTTGCCGTAGTAGGTGAAGAGCTTCTCATAGCCGTATTCGTATGTGCTTGTCTCTGCATTGAGCTTAACTGTCTGCACAAGGATGTCAACAGCGCCTGCTCTCTGAGCGGTGAGTGTGACATCATCGGCTGAATTGAAGGTGTATTTGTCGGTGTAAACTTCGCCGTTGGCATCCTGCCAGCCGCCGAACGCGACGCCGGCTTCGCTGTATGTTGCCTTATAGCCGGAAAGATCGGCAAAGCCGTCGCTGATGGGGCATGTGAGGGAAACAGATGATTCGCCGTCTATTGTGGCGCCGTCACCCGCGTTAAGAGTAACTGTAATCTGTTTGTTTGCGGGAATCGCTACGAGCGTAGCGTCACGGCTTGCCGTAAGCTCTGTAACGATTTTGCCGTCAAGGGTCCAGCCGTAAACACCGTTTATCCGAGGCAGGTTAACGCTTTCACCGTAGCTGTATTCTGCCGGATCATAGGCCTGAGTGCCGTCTTCATAAGTATAGTTAATCTCAAACTTTTTGTTTGTCTTGAAAGTGAAATTACCGTCTGTGATGAACTCTGTGCCTTCGGGGAAACTGTATTCGTTTCTGGCGGAGGCAATTTTGCCTATAGGTTCATCGGCGGAGCCGTTATTGTACTTGGATACGCAGTTCTGATAAAATGAACTGTCAAGAACTGCCTGACCGAAAGCAGCATCATCCTTGAGCGTTACGGTGCCGACATAAACGGGGTCATCGGATGTGGGGGTTGCTGTGTTGGGGTTGTTTGCGGTGCCCGACATCAGGTAAGTCACTCTGATACCGTTCCAGGTGACGATATCATCGGATGTATAGCCTGTAGATGCGACTATTTCGCTGTATGCGGCATTGTTGGCAGCAAAGGCCTTATTGGCCGCTGAGACGGCGTCTTTACCAATTACCACCTGAGAGCCGCCGACTGTCTTGACAGGGGCGTTGAACATGTCACCGTCGAGAGCGGCAACAAGGTAAGTGGTGCCGTAAATGGTGCAATTGCTCTTAAAGAAAATCTTAATGGTGTAGGTCTTCGTAACATCGAGAACAGAATCTGCAGTAAGCTCGTTGTCGTTCTCATCGTAGAGCCTGAGAGCCTGATAGATGAATTGCTTTCCTTCATAATCAGACGAAAGCTCCGCGAAGGATTTCACTGTGGAACCATCCGCGGCTGTTGCGTAGAGACCCATTGCCATCATGCCAACCATCATGACGGCACAGAGAATAATAGCAGTTATTTTTCTGACAGTTTTCATAGCAACACCTTCCGGCAGATATAAATTAGATATTACTAATATAACATATTAAAAGTAATATAATCAAGGGGTGATTTAATAATTGCCGTATTTGTGCGCACATTTCTTATGTGCGTCATGGAAATATCCGTGCTCTGCAGCATAACCTTTTTTGCGGGCGGATGATATCCGCCCCTACAGCTCTGTTAAAACAAACAGGGACTGCGGGTTCTGAACCTGCAGTCCTTGTAGTTTTTATTCGGTTTGATGCGGGCTTAATACTCGAATACTCCCTCGAATGACATTACGGCGGAGCCGGTAAGGGTAACCTTTTCGTCGGTGTAATTCACAATCACATCGCCTCCGGCAAGCTTTACGGTGATGTCTCTGCCTTTTTCGCAAAGACCCTTTTCGCACGCTGCCACAACACTTGCGCACGCGCCTGTGCCGCAGGCAAGAGTTTCGCCGTTGCCTCTCTCCCAGACTCTCATACGGATATTCGTCTTATTGATAACCCTGACAAATTCCGTGTTGATTCTGTGAGGGAAGGCTTTGTTGGTCTCAAATTCGGGGCCGATTTTCTGAAGGTCAAGACCGTCTATGCCTTCAACAAATGTTACATAGTGGGGATTGCCGACATCAACGCAGGTGCCGGTGTATTCCTTGCCGTCAACAGTTACCGCCTTATCGGTTTCGGTTATGACAGCCTTGCCCATATCGACTCTTGCCGAGGTGACCTTGCCGTCACGCACAAAGAGTCTGAGCCTCTTTACACCGCTGGCCGTTTCGATGCTGACATATTCGTTTCTGTGGTAGCCCTTGTCATAGAGGTATTTGCCGACGCAGCGGATATTGTTGCCCGCCATCTTGCCTTCGGAGCCGTCACGGTTGAAGTGGCGCATCTTAGCGTCCGCAACGGTTGATTTTTCTATAAGCACAATGCCGTCGCCGCCTATGCCGTAATGCTGTCTGCAAAGGCTCACGCACAGTGACTCGGGGCAGGTAATCTTGCCGTCGAAATTCTCAACGAAAATGTAGTCATTGCCGCACGAATGCATCTTGGCAAAGGGTATCTCAAGGCGCCTTGTACGCATATCGTTGATGTCAACAAGCTCGGTATTCTTGCCGGTGAATCCGCTCTCTATGATTTCAGCGAGAGCGTTCGCGGTGTCAAGCGAGGTAAGGCAGGGAATGCTAAGTTGCATTGCTCTGAGGTGAATTCCGTTATATTCCTCTACTGTGGCGTCATTTACGGCTCCGGTGTAAATTATATAATTCACATTGCCGCTCTCCATAAGGCTGATTATTTCCTTATTGCCTTTTGTAATGGGAACGGAAACCACATCAATACCCAGAGAGCCGATAACATCGGCGGTTTCGGTGGTGGCGTAAATAGTTATATCCTGGTCGGCAAAGCGCTTTGCAAGAGAAATAACCTCCTCGAAATCGTGCTTGTCAACGCTGATGAGCACGCCCGCGGATTCATTCTTGGAAGGCACTTTGAAGCCGGCTGCCGCAAGGCCCTTGAAGAGCGCCTCAGCGGGAGTTTTGCCAAGGCCGAGCACCTCACCTGTCGATTTCATTTCGGGGCCGAGAATTGAGTTGGCGTCATTGAGCTTCTCAAATGAGAACACGGGAACCTTGACTGCCGTGTAGGGAGGAGTGCAGTAAAGGCCTGTGCCGAAGCCCATTTCGGCAAGCTCCTCGCCGAGCATTACTCTTGAGGCGAGGTCAACCATGGGAACATTTGTGACCTTGCTTATGTAAGGAATGGTACGGGAAGCTCTGGGATTAACTTCAATAACATAAAGCTCATCTTCATATATAAGATACTGGATGTTGACCAGACCCTTTGTGCCAAGGGCGAGCGCGAGCTTTTCGGAGCAGTCGCAAACTTTTTTGAGGAACTTGTCATTGAGGTTATACGGAGGATAAACCGCTATGGAGTCGCCGCTGTGGACGCCGGCTCTTTCGATATGCTCCATAATACCGGGGATAAGAACATCCTTACCATCGGAAATAACATCAACCTCAAGCTCTATGCCGGGCATATATTTATCGATGAGCACGGGGTTGTCAATACCGCCGGAGAGGATTTTTTCCATATAAGCGACGGTATGCTCCCTGTCGTGCGATATGGTCATATTCTGACCGCCTATAACATAGGAAGGTCTGAGAAGCACGGGATAGCCGAGAGTTTCGGCAGCCTGAATTGCTTCCTCAAGCGTGTTTACGCCCATTCCCTTGGGCCTGCTGATGCCGAAGGTTTCAAGCAGAGCGTCAAACCTGCTTCTGTCCTCGGCAAGGTCAATGCCGTCGGCGGACGTGCCCAGAATGGTGATGCCCGCTTTATCGAGGAAGGAGGTGAGCTTGATTGCCGTCTGACCGCCGAACGCCACAACCACGCCTATGGGTTTCTCAACCTTTATAATGTTCATAACATCCTCGGGTGTGAGAGGCTCGAAATAAAGACGGTCCGCGGTATCATAGTCTGTGGAAACGGTTTCGGGGTTGTTGTTTACGATAACAACATCGTAGCCCAGGTCTCTGAGAGTCCACACGCAGTGAACCGAGCTGTAATCGAACTCAATACCCTGACCTATACGGATGGGACCCGAGCCGAGAACCATAATAACGGGCTTGCCGCTTCTCTTGAAGGTGCGCGCTTCACACGCTTTGTCGCAGCAGGAGTAGAAATAAGGTGTCTGCGCGTCAAACTCGGCTGCGCAGGTGTCAACCATCTTGTAGCTGAAATCCATTGAAGGAATGTTCTCAACGCCGGAAATGCGTTTTATGGCGGCATCGGTGTAACCGAGCTTCTTGGCCTTCATATAGATTTCGTCATCGACAACGCCTTTTGCAAGGATTTCCTCAAAATCAACAAGGTTTTTGATTTTATAAAGGAACCAGCGGTCAATCTTGGTGATATCAAAGATTTCATCAATCGAAACGCCGCTCTTTATCGCCTCAAATACTGTGAAGATTCTTCTGTCATCCTGTTTGGCAAGGCGCACTCTCACGGGCTCATCCGTAAGAGGCGGAGCGTTGAGGGTGTCAAAGGAGATTTCAGCTCCCCTGACCGCCTTAAGAAGGGCGGATTCAAAATTCTGCCCTATGGACATAACCTCGCCCGTCGCTTTCATCTGGGTGCCGAGCTTTCTGCTCGAGCCGGCAAACTTGTCAAAGGGCCACTTGGGGAACTTGCAGACAATGTAGTCAACAGCGGGCTCGAAGCAGGCGCAGGTCTTGCCCCTGATGTCATTCTGAATCTCATCAAGATTGTAGCCGATAGCTATCCTCGTGGTGATTTTGGCTATGGGATATCCGGTAGCTTTTGATGCGAGAGCCGATGAACGGGAAACCCTGGGGTTCACCTCAATAACAGCGTATTCAAAGCTGTCGGGGTTGAGCGCGAACTGGCAGTTGCATCCGCCTACGATGCCGAGCGCCTCAACCATATCGAGAGCCGCTGAGCGGAGCATCTGATACTCTTTGTTTGAGAGAGTAAGAGCGGGAGCGACAACTATCGAATCGCCCGTATGAATACCTACGGGGTCAACATTCTCCATAGAGCAGATTGCTATGGCGTTGCCGTTAGCGTCTCTCATGGTTTCAAACTCTATCTCTTTCCAGCCGGAAATACACTTTTCAACAAGAATCTGTGTGATGGGTGAAAGGTCAAGACCTGTTTTTGCTATAACGGCAAGCTCCTCGGCATTGTCGGCTATACCGCCGCCGGTGCCGCCGAGCGTGAAAGCGGGCCTTACGATTACCGGGTAGCCGATTTCATCCGCGACTTTAAGAGCGGTTTCAATGTCTTCCGCTATTTCGGAGGGAACACAGGGCTGATTGATGCTCTTCATTGTGTCTCTGAACATTTCCCTGTCTTCGGCCTTGTTTATGGCATCTATGTCGGAGCCGAGCAGACGCACGCCGTATTTTTTAAGCGTGCCGTTCGCTGTGAGCTGCATGGCGATTGTAAGACCGGTCTGACCGCCCAGACCTGCAAGCAGGCTGTCGGGGCGTTCTTTTTCAATTATCCTTGCGACTGTTTCGGCGTTTAGCGCCTCAAGATAAATCTCGTCGGCAAGGTTTTTATCGGTCATAATGGTAGCGGGGTTGGAGTTTACGAGCACGGTGTTTATGCCTTCGGCTCTGAGCACGCGGCACGCCTGGGCGCCGGCATAGTCAAACTCCGCCGCCTGACCGATTACGATGGGACCCGAACCGATAACAAGCACTTTGCGAATGGCTGAATCTTTAGGCATTGTTTTTTCCTCCCATCATATCAACGAATTTATCAAAAAGGTAAGATGTATCGCAGGGGCCTGCGCAGGCCTCGGGGTGGAACTGAACTGTGAAGCAGTCCTTGCCGGGGTACTCCATGCCTTCGTTTGTGCCGTCATTCGCGTTCACAAACAGCTCGTTGCCTATCCCCTTGAGGCTGTCCGCGACGACAGCGTAGCCGTGGTTCTGACTGGTGATATGGGTTCTGATGCCGTTGACATCCTTGACGGGCTGATTGCCGCCTCTGTGGCCGTATTTGAGCTTTACGGTCTTGCCGCCCATCGCTATAGCCGTGAGCTGATGCCCGAGGCAGATACCGAACACGGGAATCTTGCCGATAAGCTTGCTTATCTGCTCTATTGAGTAAACATTCTCGGCGGGGTCGCCGGGCCCGTTTGAAAGCATTATTCCGTCGGGGTGAGAGTCAAGTATTTCTTCCGCGGGGGTGTTATAGGGTACAACGGTAACATCGCAGCCTCTTGAATTAAGGCACCTGATAATATTGTGCTTCGCGCCGTAATCAATGAGCGTCACGTTTCTTTTCTTTTCGCCTGTAGCGGGGAAGAATTCCTTCTCTTTGGTGCTCACAAGAGCAACCTCGCCTTCGATTTTGTAATTGTTGATCGGAGACAGATCTGTGGGAAGCTCTGAGCATATCATGCCGTTCATTACGCCGTTTTCGCGTATGATTCTCGTGATTTCGCGGGTATCAACGCCGCAGATGCCGGGCACATTGTGCTCTTTAAGAAATCTGTCAAGCTCATACTCGCTGCGGAAGTTTGAAGGAGTGTCGCAAATCTCTCTCACGACATAGCCTCTCACTGTGCAGGCGCCCTCGAAATCCTCCTCTATAACGCCGTAGTTGCCGATTGAGGGGAAGGTCTGCACGATAATCTGACCCGCATAACTCGGGTCCGTGAGCGTTTCAATGTAGCCCACAACTCCCGTCGTGAAAACCGTTTCGCCTATGACCTCGCCGGGCGCGCCTATGGCTTCGCCTTCAAAAATCATACCGTTGCTCAGAACCAGATAAGCTTTTTTCATAATCTCACCCTTTCATCATCATATAAGAGTAGCCGCCATAACGGCTTTGATTGTGTGCATTCTGTTTTCGGCCTCATCAAAAACTATTGAGGCGGGGCTCTCAAACACCTCGTGAGTCACTTCCAGACCGTTGTGGCCGTATTTCTCAAATATATCTTTGCCGATTTCGGTCCTCAGGTCGTGGAACGCAGGCAGGCAGTGCATAAATTTGCAGTCTTCCTTCGCCTTTGACATAAGCGAGGCGTTTACCTGATAGGGCATAAGAGCTTCTATTCTCTCTTTCCATACTGCCTCGGGCTCGCCCATAGAAACCCAGACATCGGTGTAAATCACGTCCGCGCCCTGCACGGCGATGTCGGGATTTTCCTCAAACTCTATGGTAGCGCCCGTTTGCGAAGCAATTTCGCGGCAGGTATTGACAAGCTCATCATCGGGGAAATACTCGCCGGGCGCGCAGGCAACAAAGTGCATGCCCATTTTTGCGCAGCCCACCATAAGGGAATTGCCCATATTGTATCTGGCATCGCCCATATATACCAGTTTAATACCCTCGATTTTGCCGAAATGCTCTCTGATTGTGAGAAAATCGGCAAGAATCTGAGTGGGGTGAAATTCGTTTGTAAGACCGTTCCACACGGGAACATCAGCGTAACGGGCAAGCTCCTCAACTATTGACTGACCGTAGCCTCTGTACTCAATGCCGTCAAACATCCTGCCGAGCACCCTCGCGGTGTCGGCAATGCTCTCCTTTTTGCCTATCTGGGAGCTTTTGGGGTCAAGGTAAACCGGATGCATGCCGAGGTCGGCAGCGGCAACCTCAAAGGAACATCTTGTCCTTGTGCTGGTTTTCTCAAAAATAAGGGCAACATTTTTGCCCTCACAATATCTGTGAACAACTCCGTTTTTCTTCTTATATTTAAGATCTGAAGCAAGATCGAGCAGGTAGTTTATCTCCTGCGGAGTGAAATCGAGAAGCTTCAGAAAGTCTCTCCCTTTGAGTGAAATCAACACGCTTTTCCCCCCGTATGGTAAATTTTTACCATTATACGTCAATTATGCATCCTTGTCAATATTTTTTTTGAGTTTTCTGTATTTTTATGCGATATTTTTGCATTTTATTCATTTTGGATGAATATTATTCATTTCTGCTTTTTCGTGGCCGGATATAGCGGCGGATACGGACCTTTTCGTTATCATTTTGTTCAAATATCTTTTAAAATACGGACATTTGACTTGATTTGTGTAGCGGTAGTATAATAAGGAGCAGAGAAAAGATTTACAGGAGGACATTATGGATAAAAAAGAATCGTTATCTGTTGTAACCGGAGCGAGAGGCTACGTCGGTTATGCCCTTGTAAGCGAGCTTGCCCAAAGGCCCGGCAGAATCCGCGTGCTTCTCAGGCATGACTGCAAGGAGCTGGACAGATTCGGGTGCGAAAAAATAATGGGCGACATCTGCGATTACGCCAGCCTCGAAAAAGCTTTTGAAGGAGCCGACACCGTTTATCACGTTGCCGGTCTTGTGGATATTGAGGGCACAAGAGACAGGCTTGTCTGGTCCGTGAACTACGGCGGCACAAAAAACGTTGTTGCCGCGTGCAAAAAATGCGGGGTGAAAAATCTCGTTTATGTTTCGTCAGTTGACTGCATCCCCGCCACAAGGGGTACAGCGCCGATAAAGGAGTATTCCACCCTCAACCCGAACCGCCTGCCCGACGCCTACGGCAAATCAAAAGCGGCGGCAACCCAATACTGCATTGAGCAGAGCGATGACAAGCTTAAAATCTGCATCGTTCAGCCGAGCTGCTGCATAGGTCCGGATGATATTTACGGCACCAACAGCGTGTGCTCTATGATTCAGCTCTATCTAAGCGGTCTTTTCCCCTGCACTCTCAAATTCGGCGGCTATAATTTTGTTGACGTGAGAGATGTGGCAAAAGGAATGATATCCGCAGCAGAAAAAGGCAGGGGCGGCGAATGCTACTTCCTGTGCGGAGACCGTCTGAGCATTACCGAGTTTATATCCACTCTCGCAAAAATCGAGGGAAAGGCGCCGCCGAAGATTGCTTTGAGCAAAGGCTTCCTGCTCAAAATGTGCCCGATTATAGAAAAACTTTTCAAAGCGGCTAAGCTCCCGCCCGTACTCACGGAGTTTTCAATTAACAAGCTGTGTGAAAACTGCAACTTCTCTTACGAAAAAGCGGCGGCCGAGCTAGACTTCAGGCCCATGAGCGCCGAGGAATCGCTCAGAGACACCGTAAACTGGCTCAAGCAGAATCCGAAAAGCACCAAAATGCTCGGCAGCATAGCGAAAAACATTGAGGGATATATAGAAGGAATAATGTATGAAGACCTGAAAAAGGTCGGGGACGATTTCTTCAAAGTCGAAAAAAACGTGGAAAAAGACTTTAAAAACCGCAGTAAGCATTTCAGCGAATTTATTAAAAGCAGAAAATGGCATTACTGATGCAGCTCCGCTTCCCGTATAACTCTGATAAGTCCGTAAAAAACACCCGTACGCCGGGTGTTTTTTTGTTGAATGATGCGTTGCGGTATGGTAGAATTAGTTAAAAAAAAGGGAGGTGGACAAAATCAAAAAAGTAAGAATTACCGTCAAACGCAAAGCCTGTTACTCCGATCTCATTGAAGAGTATGAAAACCCGATTGAGCACGCCTGCGATATGCAGACCGGCGCGGTATTCACCGCCAACGGGTGGCAAAAGCCGGAAGGCCTGTGTGACAGCGCGTGGGAGACCCTCTCCCCCTTTGTTATGGCTCTCGCTCACGGAGCGGAAAACTTCTATGACGGGTGGATGAAAAACAGCAGGTCCGCCATGATTTCATGCAACGACGGCTTCAGGCCCGTAAGCTTCCTTCTTGAAGCGACCGATGAAGACGCCGGCTGAAAGCAAAGAGAGGTGCTTTTATGATTGATTTCGGTAAATCTATTTTTGATAATTCAAGAGACAGGGTCCTGCTGTGCGCTCACCGCGGCGTATCGGGGGCAAATATTCCCTGCAACTCAATGGCGGCCTTCAAGGCGGCCGTGATGAGCGGCGCGGATATGATAGAGCTCGACGTAACCAAAAGCATAGACGGCAAACACTATGTTTTTCATCCGGGTATGGAGCACGCTCATCTGCGCAGGAAAAAGCTGATATCCGTCATGCGCTCCTCCGGGGTTGAAAAGCTCCGCTTTGTAAACCAGGATGACTGCCCGACCGATTTCGGAATCAGCACTCTCGAGGATGTGCTTGACTACCTGAGAGGCAAATGCTACATAAATGTTGACAAATACTGGACGGATATTCCCGGCATTACCGCAATAATAAGAAAATGCGGGGTTGAAAAGCAGGCCGTAGTCAAAACCGCAATAAAAGACAGATACATAAATGAGCTTATCAGATACGCACCGGACCTGATGTTTATGCCGATTGTAAAGCATAAGGATGAAATAACACACGGCCTGATTGAGCGCGGCATAAACTGCATAGGCGCCGAGGTGCTGTTTGAAAAGGAAGACGAGCCCGTCGCCTCACCCGAATATATCGAAAGCATGCACGGCAAAGGGCTTGTGGTGTTTGCAAACGCTATTGTTTACAACAAAAACGATGTCATCGCCGCCGGGCATTCGGATGACAACTCATTTGTAATCTCACCCGATTACGGCTGGGGCTGGCTCGCGGACAGAGGTTTTGACATCATCCAGACGGATTTTTGCCCTCTTGCCGCAAAATACCTTTCCGAAAGAAACAAATAAAAGAAATAAATAAGAAAAAAATAAATTATAAAAACCGCTACTGCGGGCAAAAAGCAGCAACGGTTTTATGTTTTTATCAGCCGGCTTTTGCGAAATGCATCACATTATTGCAGATAAGCTTGTCATAATCCACAGTGTGAATGAGAGAGCCGTCTTCAAGAGGATAAACGCAGATATCTTCAGCCTCGTTGTCATAGTTAGGCACGGTGCGGATAAACTCCGTGACGACTTTGCCGTTGCCCGGGTTTACGCGATAAACTGTTTCGCGCGTGCCGGGGTCTTTGCAGTCATACGAGAGCCAAAGCATTCCCTCATAAACAGAGCCGCCCTGAATGCGGTGAATCTGTTCGCTGAGCTTTATGATTTTAATAAGGCGCATTGTTTCAAGATCATACTGCAGTATTTCGTCAACAGGGTCAAACATTGAGGTGTAAAGATAACCGTTTTCCCTGTCAACGGCGCACCAGGGTATGCCGTCTGTAAGATACTCGCATGTCATATCATAGTATTTGCCGGTGTATTCAAGCGTTTCGCAGTCGTAAAGGAGTATGAAATTGTATCTGTCTCCTTTACCCTCCACAGGAGCGTAGATTAAACCGTTTGCGCAGTCAATGCCTCCTATGTGATTGCTGCCGTATTTCTCCCTGAATTCCTTCGGCACGCTGCCGCCGCTGACCTTTTTGCATTTCATATCCGTGCCGAACTTTGCAAGGCCTGTGAAATTCAAAGCGGTCATTGCTCCGGAGCAATAGAAATACTCGCCGTCGCAGCATATTCCCTGTGCCGAAAACATAGACACAAAGGGGCTCAGCTTTTCGCTGCGGATAAGCTCGTAGCCGTCAGAAACTTCAACGGAACCGAAGCCTAAAATATAGACGGCTATGAGAGAAAGGGTTGTAAAAAAAGAAGCTATTCTGTTCATTTCATTTCCTCTTTTATCCTGTATCTTATACTGCCATTATATATGCAATTGAGACTCTTTGCAACAGGATTTACGCTTGACGGGGCGCAGAAATATGAGGAGCCTGTTTTATACAACGGTTTTCTCTATCCATTTTCCGAGCAACTGTGTAAGCTTCATTCTCTGGCCGGAAAAACTGTGACCGCTTGTTATGGTTTCATACTGCACATTTGCGCCGAGTTTCTTCAGCTCACGCTCGAGCGGCTTCATCATTTTGTCGGCAGGCGCAACCGTATCGAGAGACGCTTCCACAAGAAGGATATTATGCTTGGCGAGGAGGTCGCATTCGTTGAGAATGCTCAGCTCAAGGATGTTATCAAGAGCGTTTTCAAAAACTTCGCCCGCCGATTTCATTTTCAGACATCTGCCCTCTGTTTCAATCATCAGAAACAGTTCTTTTTCCATACCGTAACGAAACGCGGCGCCTGTATCATAAGCGGCGAGAGCTGCAATCCCTCTTACAAACGGAAGCTCCTTGGCAGCATTGAGCACTGTCTGGCCGCCCATACTGTGCCCCACAAGGAATATATTTCCGGTATCTATATCATATTGCCCGGCAATCGCCGGGTTAGCCGCCCATTTGGCAACAGCAACGAGGTCATCCCTGAGATTTGTAAACAGATAACTGCCTTCACTCCCCCACGCTCCCCTGTGGTTCATATGAATCACTACGCAGCCCGCTCTCATCAGGGCGAGCTCAAGGTCATTGTTTGTGGTATAACCCGGGAAACCGTGCGACATAAGTACCGCCGGGTACGGCCCCGGTATTCTTTTATCGGGCAAAAGCAGATAGCCGTACATACGGCAGCCGCCGCTTACAATATTCAGCTCATATACTCCGGGCAACGAGCCGGCTTCATCCGTTTCAAATTCCTTAAACAGGTTTTCCGAATTCATTTTAATTCCTCACAGGCTGTATTTCATTATTTCGGGGCGGCACTGTTTGCCCCTTTTGCCGCAGTCGGAGCAGTAAACCGCAATCTTCGGGGAGGAATCCCAGTCCATCGTTTTCCAGCCGCACCGCCTGTAGTAATCAGGCTCCTTTGCGCAGGCCCATATTTCCTTTACCCCCAAAGCTCTTGCCTCGCTGAAAACGACCTGTTGCATCACCTTGCCGTAACCGTTGTTAAAAAGGTCTTTCCTTACGGCAATGTCACCGAGTGAATACACTCCGCCGCGTATTTCAAGAGTTGACGCGGCCATAAGCTCGCCTGTTTCCTTATCATCCATACGCCACATCTTTATAATCCTTTCGGGCGCTCTGTCCTCAATTTTAACGCCCATACCGCTCTCGCTGAAAAGAGTGGACAGAGTGAGAAAATCGTCAGTTTCTCTTATAATGTATTTTTCCATATTTTCCTCTTGATATAATGATTTAAGAAATTATATATCTATTTGCCTACTATGTCAATAGGCATTATTGTTTAACCGGGTTTATTATGTTTTGCAGGCACATATCATAACCGTCAGGCGGCACACACATTCGGCAACAGAGCGTTGCTTGCAAACAGTCTGAAAATCTGTAATAATAATTACAAGGAGGTGTATGTATGACCACTAAAGATATTATTTCCGAACTGAGAAAGAAAAACGGGATGTCGCAGGAAGAACTTGCGGAAAAAGTGTTTGTAACCCGTCAGGCAGTTTCGCGCTGGGAAACCGGCGAAACGGTGCCCGGCACGGAAACGCTCAAACTGCTTTCCGGGCTATTCGGAGTATCCATAAATACCCTGCTCGGCTCACCGCATCAGCTCATCTGCCAATGCTGCGGAATGCCTCTTGACGATTCAATCATAGGCCGGGATAAGGACGGCGCTCTTAACGAAAGCTACTGCCGCTGGTGTTATGCAGACGGTACATTCACTTACAGCGATATGGACGAGCTGATAGATGTATCCGTTAAACATATGGCCGGCGAGGGCTTCACCGAGGAGCAGGCGCGCGCATATATGAAGCAGACCCTGCCCACCCTTGATTACTGGAAGAGATATGATGAGCTCAGCGACAACGGCGAATTTGACAAATTCAAGAAACAGCTTATTGATGAAATAAACGCTCTTCACATAGAAGGGATGCCTGAGGTTAAATCTCTCAACGCGCTTGTCGGCAGCTTCGTTAATCTTGAATACCGACTGCCGGGCGGCGCGGGAGCTAAGTTCCTTGATGACGGCGCAACATACCTCGGCACTCAGCTTGAGTCGGAATTCGGCGGGGAAAAGTGCTTCGGAGTGCTCGCAAATATGGATTTTATATTGATTTGCACTTATGAGAATCAAGGTAAAAACCCCGAGCTGATTCTTTACAAAAAGAGATAGTGAAGCCAAACGAATTATCATCAATGATATTATTTACGCATATAAAAACGCCGCCCGGCAGGGGCGGCGCTTTGCTTTATTAACCGAAATCGTATTCAATCAAATCCCCGGGCTGGCAGTGAAGCGCTTCGCAAAGCGCCTCGAGAGTTGAAAAACGAATGGCGCTGACATGGCCGTTTTTAAGCTTGGAGAGATTGACATTTGCCACTCCGACCGCTTCCGAGAGCTCGTTGAGGCTGATTTTTCTGTCAGCCATGACACGGTCAAGGCGTAATACAATTTTACCCATATCGTTCTCCCTATCAAAGAGTTTCGTCGGATTCTTTCTGGAGCTGAGCGCCGTACCTGAACACGACAACAAGAATGAAAACCACAGCTACAAGAAGGATGCTGCCGAGATCGACAGTCATATTGAATGATGAATTGCTGCCCACGGCGCTCCAGAATCCGCCGTTAAGCATATGAATGACACAAACAGGTATGAGAGAATAAGCAAACCTTGTCATGCTCCTGACAACGTTTTCGGCAAAGGGGGTATCGCAGTCCTTAAGGGCTTTCATGAGAGCCTTAAGCATATACAGGGCTGCGGTAATCGCGGCAAAATAGCAGAAAGAGACACAAAGAGCGGCAAGAATCTTGCCTATGCTGTAATTTTTTTCACCGACGGTAGCGTTAACTTTAAGCCCGCCGTTGTCTTTTTTCTGAACAGAGATTTCCGAAATATCCGAATCATCGGGAGTGATAATCTCACCGCCGTCAGAGATAAGATCAGAAAGATTCTCTACACCGTCTATCTTAATAAGCCTCCGGACCTTGCCGAAGAAATCGGTTTCGGAGTCAATATCAATACCGGTTGAAACAGTAACGCTCAGCTTATCATCGCTGACCATGGCGGCGCCGGCAACGCCGATGCCCAGGCAGACCATACTCGCTATTGATGCGATAATAAGAAGGATGCAGATTACATAGCCGACCTTGCCGGCAACATTGATTTTTTTGATGGACTGGTTTTTCATGATTGACCTCCCGCGTAAATAATTTAATGTTTATCGTTAATCCGATTATATCACAGTTTTTACGTTTGTCAAGTGCTTTTTAATGTTTTTCGTTAATTTTTTATTCTTTTGCGCAAAAGAAAAAAGCGGCGCTAAAAAAGCGCCGCTCCGGGAGATAATCACATATTGGTCATCAGGCCGAGAAAGTCGGGAAGACCGAGCGGCCCGAAGACATTCATAAGAACCCCGTAAGCAATTTCAAACGGAATAAGCAGGGGCAGGCCGAAAACCAGAATCATTTTCCACATATACTATCCGTCCTTTCATTTTAATCTCACGCCCGGCGGGTGCTCAGAAAAAAGCGCCTCCGTCTGCTGTATTGATTATAGTACATATACTCCGCTATTTCAATCAAATAATAATGAATAAAATAAAAATTCTGTTTTTTCATTGACAAAATCATTTTGTTTTGTTATTATATAGTGCGTTCCGACTGAAATGGGCCATTAGCTCAGTTGGTTAGAGCACTCGGCTCATAACCGAATGGTCCGGGGTTCGAGTCCCTGATGGCCCACCATTCTTAGGGGTATAGCTCAGTTGGTAGAGCAGCGGTCTCCAAAACCGCGTGCCGAGGGTTCAAGTCCTTCTGCCCCTGCCAAAACAAAGAACAGATGCAAAAGCATCTGTTTTTTGTTTTCATAAGTTAAAAGGACTTACCGAGGCACGCGGAGCGTGCCGGGTCGTCGTCCTCGCAAGCTTCATATCGTTCCTTTTTACCTCTTGTTAATCGGAGCGGTAAAAAGTCGCTCATTCCGCTGCTCGTCCTCTCCCCAAAAAGTCTGTTGACTTTTCGGGGGCCCAAATATGCGCGTCCGGTGGACGATACAGCGAGGCGGTGAGGTGACAAAACAAGGAGCAATGCGAAGCGGGTCAGCGAGCAGTGCGACTATGTTTTGGAGGGGGTTGCGCAGCAACTTCAAGTCCTTCTGCTTTGTTAAAATCTGCTACTGCCCGGGCGGAAAAAGTTGTGAAACTGTTGTGAAAGTCCCGGCAAAACCACGACGAAAACATCACAACTCTTTCCGAAAACGCGAGGGGAATTCTGCGGAGAGTTATTTTTTTTTTTTATTGAAAGTGAATATATAAATATGATGGGCTGGCTCTGCAGATTCAAGGCTGGCAAAGGTAAGCTTTGGATGTCTTGCAACATATATGTTCTTTGGATGTCATTATACACACTAAAAAATCGCAGCGAATTCCCCACAGGAATCCGCTGCGTTATTTTATTCTGTTCTGTAAGCCATTACCGCGAAGCGCCCGTTTTGCGTATGATAACTGCAGGTTGAGAGTATCAGAATCTGCGCTCTGCTCTGCGGCGGTGTGCCGATATCGATTTCGGATTTTTCAAGCATTCCGGAAAGTATGCGGTAATATTCCTCATCACTGAAATTGCCTACATTGTCAAAATAACGGTATTCGTTTTTTGAATTCACCTTTGTGCGCAAAGCCGCAAACACGCGGTAAACCCGTTTGCCTTCAGGTGTTTCGAAAATAATGTCACGGTGCTGCGCCGCCCAATCGGCGCCTGCGAATTTATTAAGAGTGCCGAACATTGAGCCGGTTTTCATATTATGACCGTAAATGATGAAAATATCGGAGTTTTCATCGCAGCCCTCTCCTATGAAAGGCGTGCCCGAGTAAGAATAATTCTTATCAAAATCACGGTGAAGGTAAAACTGCGGGTCTTTTGCGGGGGGCATAACAACAGGATAATCAATGTCGGTATCCGGCAATGTGAGCCAGCCTCTGAAATCCGCGTTGCTTTCAATGAGAGGAGCGTATTTTATTGCCGGGTTATACTCTTCCGGGTTTTCATTATCATTTTGGCTTACAATACGGCGGTATTCGGAAAACCTGCTCTGCTCCTGCTTCTGAGGAAAGTAAACGGAAAAGGCTTTATAAAGCGACACGGCAAGCACGGCGGTAAAAGCCACCGCAAGAAGCGCAAGCACGGCCGTTCTGGTTCTTATCCGTTTTTCCGTAATACCATCCCCTTTCATAAACATAACAGATTATCAGACCGTCAGCCATTATACGCTCTGCGTTTTCTGATGATAATGAGCACAAACGCCGCAAGGCTCAGCAGGGCAAGCAGCGCCGGAGCAATACTGATGCTGCCGTCAAACACGCCTGTGGGTATGGGCGTATCCAGGCGGTTAATAATATCGAGCGCAGTATCCCCTGAAAGGCGGAAGGTTTTGGTGCTTACATTTTCCGCCTGTTCTTCACCGAGAGTGAAGGTGGTGTTATAGCCCTCGTTTGCCTCGGTTACGGTTATATCGGTGCCCTTGGGCAGCATAATGGTCACGGTATCATTATGAGCGAGCGTAAAAGTGCCGCCGCTGTGAAGGGCGTTAGTCTGAGTTGCTCCGTTCTTAGTCCACTGATATTCATCCGAAGGATTTGCGCCGTCAACAGTCAGGGTGAAGGTAAAGGGCTTTACTCTGTTGCCGAAAGAGCCGGTTACCGTTTTGGTAACCGTAAGCAGAGCTGCATTATCCGAGGGAGTATTGGGAACGGTGATGGTGTAGTTTCTGATATCCTCTCCCTGTACGCTCAGATAGTTTCCGTGGCCGGTGCTGTTTATAAGCACCTCCCCCGTTTCCGTGATGGTGAATATTATATCCTGCGTAATCTGCTCATAGCCTACCGGCGGGTCGGTTTCGGTCAGATAATACTTGCCGTGACCAAGGGAGGCATTAACAAGAGGAATAATGCCGTCTGAACCCGTAACGAGCGTTTCATAACCGGGCATCGGAGCAAGGTCCTTTACAAGGCCGCCTATGCCCATAACGCTTCTGTACAGGGCAAAACGGGCGCCCTCGAGAGGCTGATGAGTATTAGCATCTGTTTTGACAGCCCGCAAAGTAAACTGCTCATTGTAGATATCAATATAAGCAATGAGCTTATCGCCGGCGATATCAGATTTTCTGCCTGTCTGCCATTTTGCCTCGTTTCCGCTGACGGTTACAGTATCATCATTGGCTATTGAGAAAACGGCGGCATTGGGCAGGCCGGCATACCCTACGGGAGGAGTCTGCTCGGTAAGGCTGTAATTCACATTACGCTCAAAATCATAAAGAATCGTTACCCTGCCGTGGGAATCAGACGTGAATGTGCCTATGGTATCGCTGCCCTGCTCAAGGGTAAACGCGCCGTTTGCGAGAGGCTCGTGTGTGTGCATATCGTACAGGGTGATTACAACGCCGCCGGTACGCAGGTTGGTAATGGTATCGGTCCTGACGTTTTTAAGCTGTGATTCGGGAGTGTCGGTGGACACGGGAGCACCTACGGTATATTCAACGCTGTATGAATAAACCGCGGAAGTGTCTGAATTCGCCGGCACGGCGCTTATTGCGGTAAGGTCGCCGTCATTGAGCTTTCTTGATATGCTGTCAAAGGTAACATTTTCGTTTGCATCGGTGCCGGGATTTACAAGCTCAACCTCGTGCACGCTGTAATCGGCGAAGGTAAAGCCGGTAATGATGCTGTCAAAGAAATAGCGGGTGCCCGCGTCAGGGCCGTAGAGCATTCTGACTGTGCCGGGAACAAGGGTATTGCCCGCATAAACCGCCACATAAACCGGGTCGTGGGATTTTGTGAAGCTTGCGTCACTCCACTGTTTATTGACATCAAGGCCCCAGCCGCGCTTGTTTTTAACATACATTTTGGGCGACTCATTAGCTCTGACCCAACCTGAATTGATGGTGTCGCCGTCCTCGGCGTGGTAGGTTCCGCTTTCGCGCTCATACTCAACAAAAGTGTAACCGAGAGGTATTTCATTCTCCCTTTCAATGAGCATGAATCTGGTGCCTACGGCAACATTGGGCACATGCACGGTATAGCCTGCGGGTATCTTTGAAACAGCGCCGTTCATTGATGTTTCAAAGGTGAACATTCCTTTCTCGGACGCGGTCAGGGAATCATAATCCGTAAGGGCAGTGGGTACAAGCCTGCCGGAATCCGCATCCCACCTGCAAAGGTGACCTTCGGCGGAATCATCCGTAACAAAGTACCTGACCATGTTTGCGGCGGTGAGGTTATCGTCTGAACCGTTTGAAAGATAAAGCCTGTAATTGAATACTGATTTATCCTGCTGAGCACTGAGCGGATTGCCGGACTCATCGTACAGCTTTTTCTCAATGCTGACGGTACGAAGAGAATCGGGATCAACATGGTTTTCAAAAACGATTGAAGGCTGCTGGGCAACACTGTGCCAGCCGGAATTATATGAGCTTCTGCCGGAGCCCGGGATTGACTCGGGAGAAACAGCGTTGCCGTTTACTTTGACCGAATCATAAACTTCATCGTTTACTCCGCACTCAACGATTTTATACTCGATGGTATTCATCGGGAAATGAACCTCGGCGCTCTTGCCCGGGTTGAGCAGATAGACCGAGTTATATGGAACCGAGCTGTTTGGCGGAGTATAAACGGGAAGATAATCAATCCTCTGGGTTGAATTCTGATAGGTAACATTGATTAAGCTGTTATCATTTGTAAGCAGATGCTCAGTTCCTGTTTCCTCATCCTTATACCAGATCTGATAGGGGTACTCAACAAGGTTGAAATCAAGGTCATCGGAACCCGTCACCGTTTTTGTGAGCATGACATTACCGGGGGTAACATTACTCAGGTTAAAACGCATATGAAGATTTGACGCACCTGCGCCTCTCTCCATATAGAATATTGTCATCTTATGGGTGGTGTAAGGCCTGAATACCGTTGACTCCCCTTCGAAATACTCGGCAAGGTAATTGTTTATCTCCTGCTCACTCGCATTGGGATTCCTTGAAACATAGTTTTCACGGAATATCTGCCGCAGGGTCTTTCTGGTGCCTTCAACATTAACCATACCGGATGAGAAGTTACAGCTGCCCTGAAGCGCGGAGTGAATACCGCCAAGATCAATGATAAGCTCGCCGTCAACATAGAACCAGAAGTCGTCATCGCCGGTGAATTCAAAAATAATATCGTTGCCCCAGGCATCCTTACCGTTGGGAGTCTGCGTCAAAACGGCAGTCATCTCCATACCGTTATAATAGTTGGGCGAGGTTATCTTATGAAGCTTTTCGTGTTTTCTCGGGTCTGAGTCGGGCAGCAGACCTTTTTCGGGCTTATTGTACTGAGCAAGGGCACTGTAAAGGTTTTCCGGGTTGTTTTGTGTGCAGTAAACCCCTGCGCTGATATTGTTGTAGGGCATAAACTGACCGTGCTTAAGGGTGCTCCTTGAGCTTTCATCCATAGTTCCGAGCTCTCTGTAAACCGTGAAATCGGTGCCTATGGTGCCGTCCGGCTTAACAAGAGTGGCATAATTCTGGCAGCTGTCAAACTCATAATAGCCGCTCGCGTTATATGTGCTTTCAAGGAAGAGATGGTTAACTGTTTTAGTCTGACTCTCTGTGAAGAGACCTGCAAGGGAGCCGCCCGCGGCAGTCGGATATCCGTCATTACCCAGGTTGGTTGAAAGAAGGCCTTTGGTTGCCGCCGTCAGGTTTGAGACGGATGAACCCAGGAAGGTATTCTGAACATCGGGCGAAGAGAAGTCAATCATCTTCATCTCTATTCCGTACTGACTGTTGTCAATGGTATTTACCGTGGTGAGAGTTGAAGACGTGTTGCGGACCGTTGCAAAATAGAAAGTATCGGCATCAGACTTCGGCCCGGACACAATACGGCCGTTGGCAATATCCGACTGCAGACCGGAATAAGCATAGTAAGGATCATCCCAGGCAATTATGCCGGAATAATAGTCACCCCATACTCTTCCCGGAAGGTTAATGCCTATTTTATTATCTGAAAGGGTCTGACCGTCTTTAATCTGAGGCGCAATATATTTCCTTGAGTAGGGATTATAAAGCTCATAATAATTATTGGGTGTGCCGTCTTCATAAGTGTACTCGGTGAAATCCCATAAGAGCGTGTTTATCTGATTGCCGACCCACATGATTTCATCGCCGCGCTCAAAGCAGGGATAGAGTGTGCCGTCATGATCTATGGCATAAAAATCATAACCGTTTGTTCTGCTGTTCCACACGCGGGTATAGACAATTACGTTTGCGCCGTCGGGAACATCCGAGATGCTGATTTTATCCGCGTGGTATGTAACATAATCGGTCTGGCTGAGAGTTGAGGGTTTAACTATATGAAGCCACTGGGCCGTACTGCCCGAGGCTGTGTTCTGACTTTCAAACTCCGTGCCGTTGAATGCCACGGATTTGCCGGCGCATGAAAAGCTGAGCTGATTGCTGCTGTTTGAATTGATAACGATTTCAGATGCCTGCTGCAAATCAACAAGAGAAAGAGTGCTGCCTATATTGAGATATTTGGTTACTCCTTCAACCTCGGTCGAAATATAGTATTTGCCATTACCGAGATAAGTGAAACTCCATATTGTTATATCGGCGTTATCGGCAACATAAAGGGTTTCAGTGCCGATTTCTTTACGCACGGTAAGAGACATCATTGAAAGAGTGTTGTTATTCTCATCCGCCATAAAGCCGTAGCCCTGAGTGCCGCCGGGGTAGCTCATAAGCCCGAAGCTTGTGCCGTCAAGATGCAGATAATCAACCGACTCACCCGGCCCGTAATCAATGCCTATCTGTGAGTTGACGGCGTTATTGTTATCGGTGTAGTACCTTATGCCTTTGCCTCCGTTGGAGTGCTGAAGCCACTTGCTCTCACCGCTCTGCCTGAAATAGAAGGTGTGGTTTGCGGCATTGGCAACGCTGATTTCAATAAGGTCTGCGGAGGCCTCATCGCCCAGCCCGATATTATTGCCGGATTTTGTGTAAATATATTTTTCGGCATTGCCGATAACAGTGTAAATCTTATAAACATACCCCGTGTTGCCGACTTTTTTGAAATGCCAGATTGCCGCATCGAGAACCGATGCCGATTCGGCAAGCACGGAATTGCTGCCGCTGACATTAACAGTGCTTGTGAAATATGTTTTATTGCCGTAGTACAGGCGGAATCCTGCGGAAGAAGAGCTGCCTGTAAGCTCATCCTGAGAGCTGACCGAGCCGTTATCGACCGGCTGAGCAATATCCACTATGGCATAAACGCTGAAGCCTTCGGCGGCAAAGGAGAGCCTGCCCTGCTGCGCGGAAAATGCGGACATGGCTTCATAAGTACCGTCGTCCTTGATATGAATAAGCTGCAGCTTTCCGCTGCCGGGAATATCCGAATCCGTTATTTCAACATTAACGGGATTGATGAACCCCGGCTGATACTCATTGCCGCCGCTGGTGATTGTGATATCATAAGCGGCAATAACCCTTGCCCAGGGAATACCCGGCAGAATATCCGGCCCGGACAAATTGTCTGCATAGTCCCCGGTAACATCAACCGCCTGTGCACGGGCGTCGTCGGGCATAATGCCGCTCAGCTCAATCCTGTCGCCCGGGTCGCCTGATTCAGGATGAACCGAGAGGCTTATACTGTCATAGCAGGCGGCAGAACTGTCGCCGCTGTCTGCGCTTGACACAGGCGCTGCAACACCGGCAAATATGCCCGAGATGAGTGAAAGGATAAGAAGCATAATCAGGGCATCGGCAAGTGCCCTGCGGCCGTTTTTAATCAGAGCACCGGCTGAGGAGAGCGTGCGTCTGAAGAGCATATTCTGTTTTCTGTTTCCGGATTTCATACGCAGACCCTCCTTTCCGTTTATTTGTGTTTGCAGTTATGAATCCTTTTCTTCTTTGCTCTTTTTACTGTTTATGAGTTTACGGCAGTCAGCCGCGTATATGATTGAAAGAACCAGAAGACCCGCCGAAGCTATCATTGCGATAAGAAAATATACTTCCATACCGGTATCATCGCTTGTTTTTGGGTTGCTTTTGTCCGGAGGAGCCGGAGTATCGTCCCCGACAGGGGCTGTTGTTTCTTCAGGTTCGGTTTGGTCGCTTCTGCCCCGGGGTGAAGTAGTTCTTTCCGGCGCATCGGGGCGGTTTCTGCGGTCCGGTTTAGTTGTGGTTACGGGAGCAGGCGGAGTGATGCCGCCCGGAGCTGTTGTTTTTTCGGGAGTGGCGGGAGTTCTGCCTCCCGGTACCGGGGTCGGTACAACAGGTATGGGAATAACGCCCGGTGATGTGGTCTCTTCATGCCCGGGATTCATATTCACAAACAGAATTGTTCCGGGGCTGCTGCTTCCGGGATCGCCCGCGTATTTTACGCCGTTTGCATAAATGAGAGTCACCGCAGAGAGCTTGCCGTTTTCATCCGTAACATATACCTTTACGGTATAAACGGTGCTGTCAAAATTAAGCTTACGGGAATCCGGTACCGTTTTTACGGTGTAGGCATAAACTCCGGGCTCGGTGAATTGTATATTAAACCGTCCCTCTTCCCCGTCTTCAAGCTCAAGCTCGGTTTTGTCGGGGATAGGGCAGTTGACTTCCGGTATTATTATGGCTTTGCCGCCCTGTTTAATTACAACCGTTGCCTGTGCGCCGACAGGTTCATAGGCCGAAGCGCAAAACGAGGCATTGACAATCAACGGTATTGCGGCAAGCAAAAAGATAACAGTTAATAGCTTTTTCATTTAATCAATCCGGGATTTCGGTAAGAACACCGAAAACAATAATTCTTTCATAGCTTTCTGCCGATTGGCAGGTGGATAATCCAATGATTTTTGACCGGTCTGCAGCTGTGCCGGGGTAATATACGGCGGATTTTTCCGCCAGATAATCAAGGAGCTCTTCGTTGCCGGTTTCATCGGGGCTGAAAACAGTTTTTTCGGTTGCCTGGGCTTTGCAGGCGGCGAAAAGCTCAATATTATAACTCTTTCCGGTTAATGTGATAAGTGTGCCCGCCCTGTGGGCGTCAAAATATGACCTGTCCGCAAACGCATCAAGGGAGCCGAACATTGCGCCGTACTCCATATGATGGCCGTAAACAAGGGAGTAATTGTCGGTAAAATCCTTGCTGTTTCTGAAATCAAGAAAAATACTGCCTGACAGGGCAAAATTGCCGTAGGGGTCTTTATTGAGATACTCCTCATTGGTTTTACCCTGCATAACGGGATAATCAATTTCTGTGTCATCAACGGTCAGCCAGGCAACAGCGTCCTCGGATAACTCCGCAAGAGCTTCGGGGTGGCTCAGATCAGGCTTGAATCTGAGAATATCCGAATTGTTGGCGCCGGAATAGACCATATAGGCATCAATCATCGCGTAGAGACAAATCAGGAAGAATATGAGAGAAATGACAGCCACAATACGGTCAAAGCTCTTATTAAGAAATATTACTGTTTTGCGTGCCATTTAATCACCTCATTTCAATGTAACCATACGGTAATAATCCGTAAAGGCGTGTTTTTTTACAGCATACGGATTATTACCGCTACTGTATGGTTTCATAATTCAGACTGCGAATCCGCACTTAGGCTCACACGGGCATAATTTTTACCCGTGTGAGCCATATTCGCTTTTCCTTAAAAAATTATTCTTCGTAAAATGCTGATTTTTTCTTTTTGCTGATGATGAAGATAATAATTGCTCCGAAGAGTAACATGCCTATAGCAAAGGGAGCAACAGCCATAATAACGCCGGTGGGGATAATACCGTCGCGGGTATTTGTGAATGCAACCGCTATGGTGTTTGCGTCATCTTCGTCAATGGTACCTGCCGCCTGATGGTCTGCGGTGATAACAGCCTCGCCGGTATCGGTGCCGTTAAGCTTATCGCCGGTAACAGCTGTCGCGGGCTTATAATCCTCTTCATCCTCAAGCACGTTGTAGCCGGCGCCGATGGGCAGGCCGTTGATGCTTATAGTCTGGCCGTGCTTAAGATAGAATACCTGAGTTACTGTTGTGGCACCTGCGGGAACAACAAGGGAAGCAGGCTGCACATAATCGGCTGAGCCGTTGAGAGCGGCAATGGTGGTAGCCGCGTTGGGATTCTTGCTGATTGTGGCATCGGCGCCGCCGGTGGTGTAATCAACAGTGTAAGCGTTGCCCGCTGTTACGCCGCTGATTGTAACGGTAACGGCAAAATACTTGTCTCTTGATGCCTGGTTGCCGGCAACGGTCTTTGAAAAGCTGAGTGTGCCTGTGGGATACTCATTGACAAAGCCGTCAACCTTGTCGGCAAGGGCAGTGCCGGCGGTAACGACATCACCCGAGCCGTAATCCTGGCTCTTGACCGGGGCGGCGTCATTTGTGTGAAGCACTGTACCGCTTACCGTAAGAACACCGGAGGCATCGCTTGTAACGTAAACATCAAGGTAAAGGGGATTTGCTTCAAGACCGACCGCTGTATCGGTTGAAGAAACTTCTCTGAGCTCAAAGCGGTAAACGCCGGGCTCTGAGAAGGTTACTGCGGAAAGATTGATGGTTGCGGTCTGCTTTGCATATATCTTGCCTGAGGGAAGGGTAAGGATATCGCCGCTCTGAACGGCATTATATGTGGTATCGGTGGGCGTAAAGGTCACAGTGTTCACGGTAGCGCCCTGGGGGCCGGCGTAAACTGCCATATGGGTGCTGTCCGCTGCCTTGGCAGTGCCGGGGAGAATGCTGAAGGTTATTGTGGTGTTAGGCACATGCGCGTCGTCGGGAATAACAAGATACTTCTTGAAATTCACTGCGGCGGGGCCTGTAACAGGGGTGTTGGTAATTGCTGTGGATACGGGTGCCGCAAAGCTCATAACAAGTGCGAAAATCATGAGCACTGCAAGCGTGTTGAAAAATCTCTTCTTCATATTTTTTTCCTCCTTTTATGAATCAAGATATTTTTTTATTTGAATATATAAACGCCGCTTAAAAGCCTCTGCGGCGGAAAGAAAAAATAATGGGTCCGTCAACATTTTTCATATCAACCGAGCCAAAGGACCTGCTGTCATTTACATCCTCACGGTAATCATTCAGTATGAACACCTTTCCCTCTTCTACTTTGAAGGGGTATTCAATACCGGACTGTTCAGACGGATAAGTGGGATAATAAATATCCTCCGCAGCAACCATTCCGTTTACGAGAAGCTGACCGAAGCTGTTTATTTCAACGATGTTGCCGGGAAGGCCTACTACCCTGCCCACACACTTTTTGCCGCCGCTTTCATACAGTACAGCAGCGTTGATGTAAGGACGCTGAAGCTTGAGTGAAATAACCAGGTCGCCGTCATTGATTGCAGGGTGCATATTATTGCCGTAATGGATATTTACACCCAGCACGAATATAAGAGCAAGCGCAACCGTCAGCGCGGCAGCAGCAATTTTGACAATAAGGTTAACCGCAAGGCGATTTGTTGATATTTTTTTGCGAGGCTGCGCAGGCTTTTGGGGCAATTTGACCGAATCATTGTTTTGCTTAAACGATTCCCCGCTCAATTATTTCACCTACCTAAAAATACTTATATAAACATTTATAAATATAAAAATGTGGTATTATATTATAGTTTTTGTAAAAGATAATGTCAACTGTTACAATGAATTTTTTGTTGCAAAACCGCTTTTCCGGCGATTTTAACCGATCAATTATCTTAAACGGAAAATTGAGCGGCTGATTTTCACCTTAAAGCAGAGCGGGTTTCATAATCCGGACTGAACGCTTGAGTTTTCAAGCTTATTGTTTTTGTATTGAAGTGAAGTGCTGTTTTTGATATAATGATTTCAGCAAACAGGATTTGAGCACAAGATGTTGCCTGAAAAAAAGCAATCGGCAACACATAAACCGGTTTATCCGCCCGCGGTAAAATAAGCGGTACAACCGGGTTTACGGAGTGATTTTTATGATTCAAAAAACAATAGGCATTGTTACGGCGGTTTTCGCTTTCCTGACTTCTTTGTCACAGATGATATTTGCGCCCAATACAATAAGAATTGATTTTGACAGCGTTGTTGATGAAATACGGCCCGTTCACAATATCGGAAGAATGCCTGAATATGTGACCGAGAGCGAAATCAACAGTTATTTCACCGCAGCAAATATGACTTCCTGCAGAACCCACGACATCAACTGCACTGATATACACCGCATTTTCCCTGATTTTTCAAAGGATGCAAACGACGAAAGCTCATATAACTTCACCGAATGCGACGGTGTTATCGCGGCAATCGCCGACACGGGTATGGAGCCCTTCTTCCGCCTGGGCATAAGTTACAGCGACCCGGAGGTATCCGGCGAGTTTCTTGCGCCCCCTGCCGATTACACAAAGTGGTCGCAAATCTGCGAGCACATAATTCTGCATTACAACGAGGGCTGGGCAAACGGGTTTGATTACAATATCAGATACTGGGAAATATGGAACGAGCCCGAAAACAGCGATGACGTGCAGGATAACCACTTCTGGACAGGCACAGATGAAGAATTCTTCCGCCTGTATGATACTGCCGCAAAATACCTGAAAGAAAGATTCCCGCAGCTTAAAATCGGCGGTTACGGCTCCTGCGGTTTTTACGCGCTGACAAAAACAAACGCCGTAAACACAGGCGCAAGCCCGAGAAACAAATATTTCATTACTTATTTCAACAATTTTCTTGACTATATCAGAGAGCATAACTCCCCTATGGATTTCTTCACGTGGCACAGCTACACCACCACCGGAAAGAACGCCCGCTATATTGAATATGTTAGAGAAAGCCTCGCAAACGCAGGCTACGGTGAAGCCGAGATAATATGCGACGAGTGGAACTTCAACCCCACGGAAAACGATAAGATTGACCGCCGCTACGGGGCAAACCAAACCTCAATGCTCCTGATGTTTCAGAATGAAAAGCTCGATATGGCGCATTATTATAACGGCGATGATGACGCAACACTATGGAGCGGCCTGTTTGTAGAAGGTCGCCGGCCGTCATCGGCATATTACGGATTCCGGGCCTTCGGACAATTATACGAACTCGGCAGTCAGGCGGAAATCAGAAATCACCGGTTGCCCGGGGATTTGTATGCGGTTGCCGCAACGGGCGAAAACGGGCAGGCGCTGCTTATCTCCAATGTGTCCGAAAAAAGAGACAGAAAGCTCAAAATTGACGCCGGAGAATATACCGTTGAAAAATGTATGACGGTAAACGAAAACTGCGAATGGGTCGAGATACAGCTTCCCGATAAAATTGAAAGCGGCTCAATGCTGTATATCACATTCGTCAGATAAAGCGTTTGCCGCAGCGGAAAAAGCATAAATGACGCAGTGAACTTATGATAAACATCCACCGCAAAATGCAGACAAAAGCCGGAGAATTATATGGGCGGAAATAACAAAAGCAATACACGGGCAGCCCGTCGCGATGACCGGAAAACAGAGCCGATGCCTGCTTTGCACGAAACTTTTACGCTGAGCAGGGCATTTACTGATGATGAAATGTCCGCTCTGCGGCGCGGCAACATTCCTCAGTCAATGGAGGACAAGTGGTTTCTGTTTATGGAGGGCTCAACCCTTTGGGCGCACCGCAGCTGGACGGGATATTGCATTTACAGAATTGACTTCAAAGAGGATAACAGGCATATTGTCACGGTCAACCGCGACCCGGAGCAGTACCGCTGCGCAAGCGTGCAGGAGGATATTTCTTCACTCGGCAGTCTTCCGGACATGTGGACCCGGACTCCTTATGATTACTACGGCGAATGGCTCTCGGAAACTTATGATGCTCTCAGGAAAGATAATAAAGTGTAAAAGATAAGCCGGGCTGAATAATCAGCCCGGCCTTTCATTAAGCCTTTTTATTCTTCGGGTGTTTCCCCGTCTTTGCTTTTATTATCGCCGCTCTTTTTCGCTTTCTTTTTCATAATAACGGGTATCAGCACAGCGGGCACGGCCAGCGCAATTATGCCGAAGAACACTATACCGTTAAAAGCAGTAAACAGCGAACCTTCGCTATGATCCTGTATAAGCTTATTCACATCAAACACATTGCTGAAAATGAGATTTGATGTTGCCATACGGGTCGGGAAATTCATATAAATCCAGCCGTAATACTGACCCCTCTGATAGCCGTAGGAATCAAGGAAAGTATTTATGCTGTCACTGCCGATGCCTGTTGCCAGCTCCTCGGGCGAACCGGAGAGCGGCCCGACAGTCAGAGGAGGAATAAGGCAGTCCGCATTGAAGCTGTAGTTATAGGTGGATGAATAAATCATTCTCACGTCGGCAATGAACTGCGATGAATCATAATTCTGACGGAAATCGAGCCCTGCGGACTTACTGAAGCACTCGGTGAGATAGTCTATTTTGTCCCGGGCGCTCACATCGTAATGATCCTCTGTGAATTCGGCAAAGCGCCTCTCAACAAGGTAAACCTTGCCTGCCGCCTCGCCTACCGTGGGCATTTTCTGCTTTTCGCCGAGCACAACTATACGCGGGTCTTTTGCCGCCTGCTCAAGGACCTTTCCGAGAATAGTCGCGTAATAGCCTCCTACATCGTCACCCTCGCACTTGAAGGTAATGTAAACAGATTCGCTTTTGTTATTCTCAACAAAGGCGAGAGCTTCTTCAATCACATCTCTGAATGTGAGATTGGAGCCGTCAAGGTTACGGCAGTCCGCCATAGATACATCGTGGCTTGAATACTTTGAAAAGCCGAGCGCGCCGAGCGTTCCGTGGCAAAGCTTGAGAAAGCCCGCCTCATAAAGCAGGTCATCGCCCTTGAGCTCTTTATTGTCAAGGTCTTTGATTTTCCTGTTGGGGTCATAAATCATACGCACATCAAAGGTGCGTATGCCGGCGTTGAGCTGCTGCTCTACCGTAAGATTATTGCACTTTGCGAGCTCATCAACGATAAACTGAACAAGTTTTTCAAAGTTGAAGGCAATATATATCGCCCCTGCGATGATGAGCGGAAGTTTATTCATTATCAGAGAGAGGAGAGCCGGAATGGTGGTTGAGAAAAGCGGAGCGAGCGAAGCAATAATCTTAACCCAGTCAGGCAGCTTATCATCAACTATATTGACGAAATTATCAAGTATCACATCAATCATTTCCTGATTGAGCTTCACATTATATGTGCCCGTATCGTGAGTGCCGGGCATATTCACCTGAGAAATTGACGCATTCTGAGGAATATATTTCATCCAGTTGCGCGTTGTGACACCCTTGTAGCCGTCAATGCAGCTGAAGCTTGAAGGAATCATACCGTAGTAGTATTTCGCGTATTGGCTCAGACCGATTTTTTCGGTATATCCCCTTTCTGTGTCATAAGCGAAGGTGGCATATCTTGCGGTCAGGCAGTCAAGCACCGTGGTGTAGGAATAGTCTATCCTCTGGAGCGCCTCTGTCTTTTTTTTGTATTTTTCGGATGTGGGGTTATCTCTCGTGTAGCCGCTCTTGCGGTTATCGCCGAACGGCTCGCAGTAATGGACGGAATAAAGGATTTCGCCCATAAGCGCCTTCATATCATCGCTGATGTAAAGGCCGTTTTCCTGAGCGTATTTTTTCACGTTGGACCAGCAGGATTTAAGAATATCAAAAGGATTGCTGCCGTCGTCATACTTTTTCTTGATATACCTTCCGAAATAAGTGGTGAAAAGGTAAACATAACCGCCGCTTTTATCAATAAAATCCTTGTTCCACTCGTAGCCTTTTCTGTAAGCTCCGTTAAAGAAATCCCTTGTTTCAACGCCCTCCCGGCCGGTCATATCTATGACCTCCCAGCTTTCGGGCCCTTTTACGAGCGCGTTGTGATTGGCCACCTCGCGAAGAGCGTAATAAAGACGCTCGGAAGAGAGCTCGTCGACATAAGGCTTGCCGAGAATCATATCTGAATAGCCGCCTATATCTATGTCTCCGAGAAAGTCAACCGATAAATCCGCCCTGTGATAGAAGGAATCTCTGCCCGTCACATTAACGCTTGCGTAGTCTATGTAAACATCTCCGTTTTTGCCGCTGAGCTGAGCGGGTTTGCCCGCAGCTCCGCCGCCGGCTCCTCCGCCGCCGATGCCGTAGTCCGCAGCTTTGCCGGCACAGAACTCCGATGTTTCGCTCATGCCTTTGTCACCGGACTCGGCGTAGATGGTCAGAGTGCCCAGAATGTAAACTGTGCCGCAATCCGTGCCTCTTTCGGGAAGGTCGGATGAGTCTTTGATTCCCTTGCCGCCGCTGCCGCCGATACCGGCTCCCGCACCGCCGCCGGAGCTTGATTTTTCTCCCTCGT
The DNA here is from genome assembly GCA_016282855.1 of Clostridiaceae bacterium. GTDB lineage: Bacteria > Bacillota > Clostridia > Oscillospirales > Acutalibacteraceae > CAG-177. Next base: position 33,528 of record JAEELT010000096.1, read on the forward strand.
GGGCGTCACCGCCCAGGGCAGTGAGCGCCCCTGAGCCGCGGATAATCAGAGAAGAGCTCTCCGGCACATATATGCCGGCGCCCGCTCCGTTAATTCCCTTGGCTCTGCCGCCCCTGAGAGAAACCTTTACACCCGTGGGAATATCAATGGTTATTTTGGCATTTTCCGGTATTGTAAGCGCGTTCTGACACGCGGGAGCGGTGTAAGACACGCTTTTTTCAAAGCGGTAATGCCCGTTATCCTCAAGCTCAAGGTCTTTTACATCCGTAACGGCCGTGGCGGAAACATCCGTAAATGAGCCGTCCTCATTGAGAGAGAATACGCCTCTTTCAATATCGCCCTCGAGCCTTCCGGTTATTGTTGTGTCATAGCCGGCATAGACTGTGCCGGAAACGCCGTCTGCCTTTTCAGGATGAGCTCCGCCGTTGCCGCCGTCGCCGCCCTTGAGATCGCCGAATCTGACACCTTCTTTGCCCTTTGAATAGGCGTCGCCGCCCTTGCCGCCTTTGCCGTAACCGTCGTGATCGTTATTCGGATATTCGGTGCTGCGTGTGCTGCCTGAGCCGCCACCGCCGCCTCCCGAGCCGCCGGGACCGCCTGCGCCTATGCCGTATGGGGCAGCTTCGCCGCCCGCGCCTGCACCGCCGCCGCCACCGCCGCCGGCGTAGTAATTATCAGTATAGCCGGAGTCTTTGTCACGAGCCTTTGAGCCGCTTGAGCCGCTTGAGCCTTCAGCTCCGCCTTTGCCGGGCTCGGCGATAACCGAAACCTGCTCAAAAATACAGACATTTCCGCATTCTTCGCCCGACATACCCTTCCGGCCGTTTTTGCCGCTCTCACCGTCGCAGTCTCCCTCAGGATTCTCACAGGGAGAAGCGGGGTGGTCCGCTTTTTCACGGTAAAGATTTATTTCGCTGAGCTGCAGATAATCCTTTAATGTAAAATCAAATCTGAAATAGCTGTATTCTTCTGTATTGTCGGTGCCGTAAGTGAATTCTCTGTAATCCTGCGCTGTCATCTGAGGGTCGTCCACTGACGAAACAAGGGTCCACTCAATATTATCCTTTGAGCCGTAAAGCGCCCAGCCGGAGGGCAGCCTGCCGTATCTGCTGTTGTCATCTGCGGTGACAAGGCCGTAGGATACGACCTTTTCGGGCTTTGATGTTCTCACGGCAATGCAGATTTTACCCTCTTTTTTTACGCAGCATTTTGTTTCGTCCTTGCTGTCAAAAAGATTGAGGGTGGTCTGCTTATCATAGCCCTGCTCCCCGCTCACAAGCACCGCGTTATTTATCTTTTCGCTGTAAGGGTAAGCAGTCTCACCGTTATCGGAGCCTTTATAAAGGCCGCCCTTGCCTCCTTTGCCGCCGTTACCGCCCTTGCCGCCGATACCGGCTCCTGCTCCGCCGCCGCCTGCTCCGCCGCTGCCGCCGTTGCCGGCGTAAAAGATTCCTTCGCCGTCGCGGGAGTCTTTATCAAAGAGCGCGTTTTCGCCCTTTGCGCCGTTTTCGCCGTCAGAGGCGTTGCCGCCTGCAGCCTTCAGCGTGCCTTCACCCTTTATGATAAGAGTGGATGATGCGGGAAGATATATTCCCGCACCCGCGCCTGCGGAAAAGACGGCATCGGCGCCTTTTGCCGTTACCGTGACTCCCTTTTCAATCTGAAGCACGACAGTCGAGAGCTCGGGCACGATTATTCCGCTGCCGGAGGGATGACTGTTTGTGAATGATAAATCTTTTTTGAAAACATAGGTCTTGCCGTTTTCAAGCAGATAACCCGATTTGCTTCCGGCCACAACATCAACCGTGTTGTTTTTTGCCTCAAGCGCGCGGCCTTCCACAGTCG
>JAEELT010000097.1 GCA_016282855.1 Clostridiaceae bacterium
ACTGCCTTGCTCCCATGGCAAAGGCTCTCAACGATTACGCTCCCATCCAGAGCGGTATCATGAGCACCATTCACGCTTACACCGGCGACCAGATGATTCTTGACGGTCCTCACAGAAAGGGCGACCTCAGAAGAGCACGCGCAGGCGCTGCCAACATCGTTCCCAACTCCACCGGCGCTGCAAAGGCAATCGGCCTTGTTATCCCCGAACTCAACGGCAAACTCATCGGCTCCGCTCAGAGAGTTCCCGTTCCCACCGGCTCAACCACCATCCTTACCGCTGTTGTAAAGGGTGCTGACATAACCAAGGAAGGCATCAACGCCGCTATGAAGGCTGCCGCAAACGAGAGCTACGGCTACAACGAGGATCCCATCGTTTCCAGCGACGTTATCGGCATGAAGTACGGCTCACTCTTTGATGCGACACAGACCATGGTTTCCAAGATCGGCGATGACCTCTATCAGGTACAGGTTGTTTCATGGTATGACAATGAGAACAGCTACACCAGCCAGATGGTTCGCACCATCAAGTACTTCTCCGAGATATAATCTCAGGACAATAATCTGACTTAAGCCAAGGGGCTGCGGGTTTTAAATCCGCGGTCCCCTGTTTTTTTGCAAGCAGAAGCGGCTGCTCTCACTGCCGGAATACAAAGCAGTTGAATTGAGAGAAACAAAAGTATATAATGAATCAGAGGTGACGGTATGAAACGACTTGACAAGCTGATAGCACTCAACTGCAATCTTTCAAGGAAAGAGGCGCGGCAGCTCATAAAAGACGGTGAAGTGAGCGTAAACGGCTCGTGCGTGCTCAGAGCGGAGGAACTGGTTAACGAGCAGGCTGATACCGTATCTGTAAAGGGTTACGCCTTTACAGCAAAAGATCACATCTACATTATGCTCAACAAGCCCCGCGGAGTAATCACCGCCACCCGTGATGACAACAAAGAAACCGTTATCGACCTTATTCCCGCCCCGCTGAGGCGCAGGTCGCTTTTCCCCTGCGGCAGGCTGGACCGCGACACCACAGGTCTGCTGATTATCACAGACGACGGCGCGCTTTCACATAAGATAATGAGCCCTTCGCACCATGTGCGCAAGACTTATATCGCTCTTCTCTCATATCCGCTTTATGATGAGGATAAAGAACGCCTTGAGCAGGGAATTACACTCGCTGACGGCACGGTCTGCCTGCCGGCCGAAGTCAGGGCCTTTGAAGAGGACGGCGCGTATTACGCGGAAATCACCATAGGAGAGGGCAAATATCATCAGGTCAAGCGTATGTTTGCCGCCGCAGGCAATCATGTGGAAAGCCTCAGGCGCGTAAAAATCGGCTCGCTCGTGCTTGACGATTCACTCGGCGAGGGCGAATGCCGCGAACTTACGCAGGAGGAACTCGGACTGATTTTTGAGGAGAAAATCTAATTTTCTCCTCTTTTTTTGCGCCCGGATTGCCGCTTCTTGACTTTTTTTTAAAAATAAACTATAATATGTAGACTGTATATGTTTATAAAAATATATTTATTATATCAAGGAGATGCACATTATGGCAAAGCAGATTACACAAAGCGAGTTTGACAAAAAGCAGAAAGAGCTTGCATATCTCAAGAAAGAGGGAAGAGAAGATATAGCTCAGAAGCTTCAGGAAGCCCGCTCTCACGGCGACCTTTCGGAAAACGCCGAGTATGATGAGGCGAGAAACGACCAGGCGAAGCTTGAGGAGAAAATTTCCCAGCTTGAAAGAGAGCTCGACACCGTAGAAGTTGTCAGCGACGATTTCTTTGAGCACGGCGTTGTTCACATCGGCTCCGTGGTTGAGGTTGATGACAACGGCGAGCGTGTGAAGGTTATCATCGGCAGCACATCCGAAGATGACGATATTATCTCCATCACCGACGATTCTCCCGTAGGCGCCGCGCTGATAGGCAAAAAAGCCGGCGACAAAATCAAGGTTGTTCTCCCCTCCGGAGAAACCGCCACAATGAAGGTTATTTCCACCGAATACAACAAGAAATAAAGGAGTTCCCCCAATGGCCGAAGAAATCATCAATGTTCCCCAAGAGGAAGAAGAAATACAGGATGTCAATTCTCTCAGACAGATAAGAGTTGAAAAGCTCGAGGCGCTCCAGGCCGAGGGCAGGGACCCGTTTGTGATTACATCTGCGGACCAGAGCATTCATACCGACGAGATAGTCGCCCGCTTTGAAGAGCTCGAAAACACGGATGTGTGCATCTGCGGCAGGATGATGAGCCGCCGCGATATGGGCAAGGCAAACTTCATCGACGTCAGAGACCGCAACGGCAGAATCCAGTGCTACGTTCGTATAGACGATGTGGGCGAGGATGTTTTTGCCGACTTCAAAAAATGGGATATAGGCGATATTATCGAAGTGAAGGGCTTCGTTTTCAGGACCAGGAGAGGCGAAATCTCCGTGCACGCAAAGGGCATACGCCTGCTTGCCAAATCGCTGCTTCCCCTGCCCGAAAAATTTCACGGCCTTACCGATGTGGATACCCGCTACCGCAGGCGTTATCTTGACCTTATAATGAACCCCGAGGTCAAGGAAACATTCTACAAGCGCTCAGCGATTATCAAGGAGATCAGAAACTATCTTGACGCGCAGGGCTTCATCGAGGTTGAAACCCCCATGCTCGTGCCCAACGCAGGCGGCGCGGCGGCAAGACCCTTTGAGACGCATTTCAACGCCCTCAATGAGGATGTTAAGCTTCGAATCTCACTTGAGCTCTATCTCAAGAGGCTCATAGTCGGCGGTATGGAAAAGGTCTATGAAATAGGCAGAGTATTCAGAAACGAGGGTGTTGATACCAGACATAACCCCGAATTCACTCTTATGGAGCTCTATCAGGCATATACCGACTATCACGGAATGATGGACCTTACGGAAAATCTTTACCGTCATCTTGCCGAAAAGGTTGTCGGCTCAACCCGCATTTCATATAACGGCACCGAGATGGATCTCGGCAAGCCTTTCGAGCGTATGACAATGATTGACGCGGTCAAAAAGTATTCCGGCGTTGACTGGAATGAAGTGGCCGATGTCGAGCAGGCGCGCAAGCTCGCCGACGAGCATCATATCGAATATGAAAAGCGCCACGGAAAGGGCGATATTCTCAATCTCTTCTTTGAGACTTATGTTGAGGAGCACCTCATCCAGCCCACATTCATTATGGACCACCCGATTGAGATTTCTCCTCTCACAAAGAAAAAGCCCGGCAATCCCGACTATGTGGAACGCTTTGAGTTCTTTATGAACGGCTGGGAAATGGCAAACGCCTACTCCGAGCTTAACGACCCCATTGACCAGAGAGAACGTTTCAAAGCGCAGGAGGCAGCTCTCGCCCAGGGCGATGAGGAGGCAAACACTACAGATGAGGACTTCCTTATGGCTCTCGAATACGGTATGCCCCCCACAGGCGGTATAGGCTACGGCATAGACAGAATGGTTATGCTCCTGACAGACTCTCAGGCAATAAGAGACGTGCTCCTGTTCCCGACAATGAAGAGCCTCGACTGATATGAAAATTTCGGTCGCTCTTGCCGCCTGCAACGGCGGAAAATACATAACTGAGCAGCTTGGTTCGATTCTGCCCCAGCTCAGCGAAGACGATGAAATCATCGTTTCGGATGACAACCCCGCGGGCGACACAAGAGGCGCCGTTGAGGCTGTGGGCGACAGCAGAATCATCTATATTGAAGGCGAAGGAAAGGGCGTAGTGAAAAACTTTGAAAACGCTCTTGCGCACACAACGGGTGAGCTGATTTTCCTGTGCGACCAGGACGATGTATGGCTGCCCGGCAAGGTAAGCGCGGTGACCGATGCAATCAAAAGCGGCAGTGACCTTGTGCTTCACGACGCGCGGATTGTTGATGAGAATCTCTCGGAAATAAGCCCCTCGTATTTTGCGCTGCACGGCACCAACACCTCTTTTGCCCGCAACATTATCAGAAACACCTTTGTCGGTTGCTGTATGGCTTTCACAAAGGAAGTGCTCGCTGAATGTCTCCCCTTCCCCGATGTGCCGATGCACGACTGGTGGATAGCGCTCGAAGCTATGAAACGCGGGCGCAGGGTGACCCTGATTGACTCCCCTCTTATCCTGTGGCGGCGCCACGGGAATAATGTGACGGGCGGCAAAACGGGCCTTCTGCAAAAAATCAGGTGGCGTTCAGACATTATAAAAGCCGTCTCAGGCATAAAAAAGGGTAAGTGACACATGAACGTAAAAGTCAGCGGCTGTATAGTCACATACAATAATATGCGCACTGTCGGCAAGGCAATACGCACAGTGCTTGAAAACACCGGGTGTGATTTCCGGCTCTACGTTGTAGACAACGGCTCATCCGACGGCACCCCGGATTATATCCGCAAAAACTTTCCGGAGGTCACGGTGCTTGAAACCGGCAGAAACGCCGGATTCGGAGCAGGGCATAATTTCATACTTGACCGGCTTGATTCCGACTATCACGCGATAATCAACCCGGATATTATAATCAGGGATGACGTCATTTCAAATATGGCCGATTACCTGAACACTCACGAAGACGCAGGTATGCTCTCCCCCCGTATTCTTTTCCCCGACGGCAGGGAGCAGGTGCTCGGCAAAAAAATACCCCTGCCTCATTACCTTGTCGCGAGCAGGCTGAGGGGCAAAAAGCCCGGAAAGCTTCTTTCCGAATACGCGATGCTTGACTGCGACCTGTCGGAGCCGACTCAGATACAAAACGCAACCGGCTGCTTTATGTTCATACGCACATCCGTTTTCAGGCAGCTCGGCGGCTTTGACGAAAGATACTTTATGTATTTTGAGGACTGCGACCTTACCCGCGAGGTGAACAGAATAAGCAAGGTGCTTTACTACCCTTACGCTACCGTTTACCACGAATGGGGCAGAGAATCAAAAAAGAATTTTCACCTCAAGAGGATTCAGATAGAATCAATGCTCAGATACTACGCAAAATGGGGGCTGTCGTCAAAGTAAACGGCGCGCCCCATCAGCGGAGGAATTATATGAAATATCTCAAAAACTTATATAAGTACAGAAACCTGATGTATGAAATCATACGCAAAAACATCAAGCTTCAGTACCGCGATTCGGTTCTGGGAATGTTCTGGACCTTCCTGCAGCCGCTGCTGACCACAATCATCCTTGTGATTATTTTCGGCAATGTGTTCGGAAAATCAAACAAGGAGATTGTAAACTACCCCATATATCTTCTGTGCGGCAGACTGCTGTATGAATTCTATTCACAGTCCACCAAGAGGGCGATGCGCTCCATCAGAAACAGCGCTTCGGTCATAAAAAAGGTCTATGTGCCCAAGTACATTTATCCCGTCGCCAATGTGCTGTCCAACTTTGTCACATTCTGCATTTCGCTCTCGGTGCTGGTCTGCTTCATTATTTTCTTCGTGGCAACCGGCAAAAACCCGCCGCACATAACCGGCTATATGTTCCTCGCCCCGGTGCCGATAATAATCCTAATGATACTCGCAGTAGGCGTCGGTCTGATTCTGAGCACACTCGATGTTTTCTTCAAGGATATAGACTATCTCTACGAGGTTTTCTGCCTGCTGCTGTTTTACCTCACGCCGATTTTCTACCATCTCGGCTCTCTCCATATGACCAATAAATATTTTCTCACCTTCATCAAGGCGAATCCGCTTTACTCAATCACGGAGATGTTCCGCTGCTGCGTGCTTTACGGCAGAATGTTCAGCATAAATCACCTGCTCTACGCTCTCGGATTTTCCGTTGCAAGCGTGCTTATAGGCATTTTGCTGTTCTACAGAAAGCAGGATAAATTCATCCTTCACCTGTAATTGAGGAGTTTTTATATGAGCAAACCCGCAATAGTAGTTGAGAATATGAGCATGATGTTCAATCTCAACAAGGAAAAGGTTGACAATCTCAAGGAGTATTTCATAAAGCTTGTCACCCGCAAGCTGCATTTCACGGAGTTCTGGGCATTGCAGGATATTAACCTGACAGTCAACAAAGGTGACCGCGTGGGAGTCCTCGGCTTCAACGGAGCCGGAAAGTCCACACTGCTCAAGGTTATATCCGGCGTGATGAAGCCCACAAAAGGCAGCGTTAAAACCTGCGGTGTGATAGCCCCCATGCTTGAGCTGGGCGCAGGTTTTGATATGAACTACTCCGGCAAAGAAAACATATATCTTTACGGGGCCACCATGGGCTACTCGCGCAAATACATTGAGGATCGCTTTGACAGCATAGTCGAGTTCTCTGAGCTCAAGGATTTCATTGATGTGCCCGTAAAGAATTATTCGTCAGGTATGCGCGCGCGCCTGGGCTTTGCAATAGCGTCCGCCGTTGAGCCCGATATACTCATCCTCGACGAGGTGCTTTCCGTGGGCGACGCGAAATTCCGAAAAAAAAGCGAAAATAAAATCAAATCAATGTTTGACAAAGGCATTACGGTGCTGTTTGTTTCCCACTCAACAGACCAGGTGCTCAGCATCTGCAACAAGGCAATCATACTCGACCACGGCAAAATAATAGCGCAGGGCTCCGCTCAGGAAGTCTGCGCACAGTACACTGAAATGGTTAATTCAGGAAAGGGGAAATAACCAATGGTATTTGCAGCAATATTCGCCGGCGGCATAGGAAGCCGTATGGGCAATATAAACACCCCCAAGCAGTATCTTGAACTCGGAGGAAAACCCGTTATCATTCACACCGTTGAAAAATTCTTTGTGAATGAGCGTGTGGATGAAATCATCATACTCTGCCCCAAGCCCTGGATTGCACACACCAAGGCCCTTGTTGAAAGCAATCTGCCCGACGGCAAAAAAATCAACGTTATAGAGGGCGGAGCAACAAGAAACGGTACGCTCGAAAATGCCGTTGATTTCATAGAGAAAAACTATGAAACAGATGATGACACTATAATCATCACTCACGACGCGGTACGCCCCTTCCTCACTCACCGCATAATAAATGAAAACATTGACGCCGCTGTTGAATACGGCGCTTCCGACACGGTTATACCCGCCACCGACACCATAGTTGAAAGCATGGACGGCAAAATCATTTCCTCCATTCCCGAAAGGAAATGTATGTATCAGGGGCAGACTCCCCAGACATTCAGGCTCAAGCTCCTTGAGAGCGTTCTCGCCTCTCTCACCGATGACGAAAAGGAGATTCTCACCGACGCCTGCAAAATTTTCACTATCAAAAACAAGCCCGTTTATATGGTTGATGGCGAAGTGTTCAATATCAAAATCACCTACCCCTATGATATGAAAGTGGCAAACACACTTCTGAAAGGCAAGGAAGACGATGATTAATCAGGTTTACCGGCTTACTGCGCCCGGAATAATAGATGTCGCCTGCACCGTGCCCGATATCAGAAACAGCGTGATTCTCCGCCCCCTCTATATGTCTATATGCAAAGCGGATCAGCGCTACTACCAGGGCAACCGCAGCAAAGAAGCTCTCAAAGCAAAGCTCCCCATGGCGCTCATACACGAATGCGTTGCCAAGGTTGAGTTTGACGCCACAGGCACATATAAGCCCGGCGATATTGTTGTGCCCGTGCCCAACACCCCTACGCAGGATGACGATGTGATAGCTGAAAACTACCGTCTTTCAAGCTATTTCTGCTCAAGCGGCCACGACGGATTCTTAAGGGACTATATTGATATCGACCCCGGCCGCCTTGTGAAAGTACCCGAAGGAGTTGACCTTAAAATCGCCTCCTTTGCGGAGCTTATAAGCGTTGCGGTGCACGCCGTTTCCAGGTTTGAAAACACCGCTCACTCCCGCAGAAACTCCATAGGAGTATGGGGAGACGGCAATGTCGGCTTCATCACGGCTCTGGTACTCAGGATGATTTATCCCGATTCGGATTTATATGTTTTCGGCACTGTTTATGAGAAGCTGGCTTATTTTTCATTTGCAAACGGCCGTTATCATGTGGACAGCATCCCCGACGGCCTTATGGTTGACCACGCCTTTGAGTGCGTGGGCGGCGAGGCGTCGAGATACGCCATAGCGCAGATTATTGACCATATCAACCCCGAAGGCGCAATAGGTCTTATGGGCGTTTCCGAAAGCCCCGTGGGCATAAACACAAGAATGGTGCTCGAAAAGGGGCTCAAGCTTTTCGGCTCATCAAGAAGCGGCGTAGCTGATTTTCAGCGTACGGTTGACCTGCTTGCCGGGCATCCCAAAGCTCTTGCCTACCTTGAAAATCTTGTGGGTGAAGTGATACCCGTAAGAACAATAGCGGATATACACAAAGCTTTCGCATCGGATATAAGCCGCAGCTTCGGTAAGACCGTAATAAAATGGGAGAAATAACAATGGATTGTAAACTCTCTGTTATAATTCCCTGCTACAACTGTGAAAACACTCTGCCCGAGACTCTCGACTGCGTTCTCGGGCAGTCTTTGCATGACGAAATACAGATTATAACGGTGAATGACGGCTCAACCGACCGCACTGAAGAAATAATCGGGCGGTATGCCGCTTCGCACCCGGAAATAACCCCCGTTCACAAGGAAAACGGCGGTGTTTCCTCCGCGAGAAACGCAGGTCTCAAGGCGGCAAAAGGAAAATATGTCATTTTTCTCGACGCCGATGACCTGCTCACCCCCTCCTCCTGCGGGGAATTATACAAAGCGATGGAAAAAAGAGGCGCCGACTGCGCTGTATTCCGCCTGTCAAGATTCGGCTTCGGAGGCAGTGAGTATAACCCCGTGGCTGAAAAGCTCGCAAAACGCGATAATATACCTTATAATGACACAGAGCTTCTCTGGACCTTTCTCACAGGCAACAAATGCTTCAGGCGGGATGCCCTGCTGAATGCCGCAGCGGAGTTTCCGCCTTTAACATACGGCGAAGACGGTGTGTTCTGGGTATCCTTCCTTATGAAAGGCAGGCCCGTGATAACAGGGGTTTACTCAGCCGAGTGCAAATACAGGCGTGAAGATCCGGCGGTCAGGGCAAGTGTAACGCAGACCATGAAGCTCTCGCTTGTCAGCGACTATTTCACCTCATGCTCCCTTGTGCTTGACGCGCTTGACAGCGACGAGCTCAGGAATGAAATGCGGCTCAAAATCTGCCGCACCGTTACAAACGAGTTTTACAGGCGGCTGTGGCAGGCGGATGAGCCGGTCCTTGACGCTCTCGCGCAGGGATACGGCAAATACTTCTCTCTGCTTTCACCGCAGGACACAAGCAGGCTTTTTGCCTATGACGCCGACATAGGCAAGCCCGTATTTTCAAGGAAATACGCGGCGGATAACCCCAGGATTTCGGTAAAAGTAAAAAAGCCTTCGGAAGAGTTCCTGCGCTCTCTTTACAGCCAGACAATGCCGCTGTTTGAGCTCTTGACCGAAAACGCGGGTGAATACTCCGGCTTTGAGAATGTCAGCTCCGGCAGGGCAAAAGCCCCCGTTCAGCTTTCATTCAGCGGCAGTGAAAAACTTGACCCGCGCCTGCTCAGGGCAGTTTTGTTGCTGAAAATGAAATTCCCGTTTTCCGTTCTGCCATCGGGAATTCTGAAAAAAGCGGCTTCGATTTATCTGAAATAAAGGATAGTGGCAAATGAAGAAGATACTCTGGTGCGTCTTTGCGTTGCTTTTCAATATCTGCCGGGCATTTCCCGTAAAGCCCGCGCGCGCAGTGTTCCTCGCTCCCCACAGGGGCGGGGCTCATGACTCGCTGAGCGAGCTCGCCCGTTACACAGAAAAGCGCGCAGGATATGAAGTGATAAAAATATCCTCCTCACCCGACGGAATAAAAGAGGCTGTCGGATTTTTCCTGCTTGCTCCCTTGAAGCTCGCCACAGCAAAATATATTTTTCTCAATGATAATTTTATGCCCTTGGCGTCTCTGCGTTTTTCACCCGAGACCGTAATAACACAGCTCTGGCACGGCGAGGGCGCCTTCAAGAAATTCGGTCTCATGACAAACCTGCCCGATGAAATAAGGCACAGAGAAATAATAGCGGGCAAAAAGCTCAGCTATGTTGTCTGCACGAGTGAGAATGTGAGAGATGTATATGCACTGGCCTTCGGCACAGAAAAAAGCAAAGTGATTGCCCTCGGCTCGCCGCGCCTTGATTACCTCCTGGCGGGCGAAAACAGACAAAAGCTGCTTGAAGGTTTTTATTCACGGTATCCCGGCTGCCGCGGCAAAAAGCTGGTGCTTTACGCCCCCACCTTCAGGGATAATCCCCGGGATGACGCCGAAATTCTGTCTCATATTGATGCTCCTGCCTTCGCGCAAAGCCTCGGCGATGAATACGCCCTGCTGGTCAAGCTTCATCCGCAGGTTCATTGCTGCATACCCGCGAAAGGCATAACGGATGTGACTGCTCTTGATATAGGAGAGCTTGCGCTTATCTGCGATATTCTTATTACCGATTACTCATCGGTCTGCATGGATTTTGCGGTGCTCGGAAAGCCCTGTGTGTTTTACGCCTACGATCTTGAAAAATATGAGAGCGAGCGCTCCTTCTGCTTCGGATACAAAGACTATGTGCCCGGTGAAATCGTTACGGATTTCAGCTCTCTCGCCCCGGCGGTAAAAAACCCCCGAAGCGCCGGAAAACTCACACGCTTCAGGGATTTTAACTTTGATTATATTGATACCCGCAATTCAGAGAGAATCTTTGATTATATTATGAATTCAGATAGCCGTAAATAATACCGGCTATCCTTTCGGTTGACTTGCCGTCGCAGGCGCCGAGCTGCTCCCTGCGGAATCTTTCGATTCTGTCAAGGGGCGGCTTTTCTTTTGCCTGCCTTGCAGCTTCAAGCAGGCCGTCGGGGCTTGTAATCATATTGCCCGGCAGGTCATCCGGAAACTTCAGATAAAAGCCTCTCTCATAGTATGAAATATCAGGGCAGTAAAACAGCATGGGAGTGCCGAAAAGCGCTGCATCGTGAGAGACAGACGAGTAATCGGTTATCACAACCGACGCTCCCGAAATCAGCGAGAGAGTTGACTCCCCGGTCATATCAATGATGTTTTTATACTGCTTTTTGAGTATATCATAATCCATCATCGGATGTCTGCAGATGATAAACAGCTCGTCATAGGCAAGCTCCGCAGAAAGAGCGTCAAAATCAATACCCGGGCTGAACTCAACCCTCAGGCCGTCCTTTTCGCGGAAGGTAGGGCAGTAAAGATATATCGTTTTGCCTTCAAGGTCCGGATGTCTGCGGAAAAAATCTTCTCTTATTTTATCAGATGAATTGATTATTATATCCGTTTTCGGCAGACCGGTGGCAAGGCAGATTTTTTCGTCAATGCCAAACGCGCCTGCAAACACCTTGCGGCTCATTTCACTCGTCACGGTAACGGCGCTGTACTGAGAGTGTACCTTACGCTCAGCGCTGTGCGACAAATCCGTGTGAGCGTCAAGAGAAAACTTCTTGAAAGCTCCGCAGCCGTGCCAAATCTGCACAAGCTTCTGACCCGGTCTGAGTTTTACTGTTCTCATATAGCGGCAGTAATCATCGGTGACAATTACCCGGGATGTGAGTATCAGATAATAAGCCCTTGCCTTGTTGATATTCGAATGAGGCAGCTTGGCGGCAAATATGACCTTGCTGCAGTCGAGCGCGTCATACAGAGCGCGCGCGTTGTCAAGCAGTGCGCCGTTTGCCCTTATGGTGTAAAAAAGCACCCTTTGCCTCACGGGCAGTTTAAGACAAAAGCCAACCCAGATGTGATTCAGAAATGCGAGTATTTTTCTTCTTTTTTCAGCTGAGATTATCTTTTTAATCAGTTCTTTCATATGTGTTACCGCATTAAAGCTTTCTTTTATTTCACTCGTATTATACCAAAAATAAGCATTTTTTCAAGTGCCCTTCCGCCTGACTTATTGTGCAAACACCGCAATGTGTCTAAACCGGTATTTTCGGTTTTTATTGAATTTAAGCGTCTTTTGTGCTAACATTCTTATACCCCGAACGCGCCGTATTACTGCGAAAAACTCGAAAATATATTTTTCTGACATCGGTTTTTCCGGGCAGGTCCGGGCTCAGCCGCGGCTGAAGCGAGGTACATATCATGCAAAAAAACAACGAAAAACCCGCCGTACAGGAAAACGGCAAAAAGAAGGCGCTCCTTATAGTAAACCCGTGCGCAGGTAAAAACGCCACGAGGTCGGGCACCTTTGACATAGTTGAAAGGTTTTCATCCGCCGACTATGATTTCACCGTAAAAACGACCACCGGCGCCGGCGATGCGACAAAATTTGTTGAGCAGTATATTGAAGACAACGAAATGGTTGTATGCTGCGGCGGCGACGGCACATTCAACGAAACGATAAACGGCGTTATGAAGCTGCCCAGGAGAGTTCCCATAGGTTATATTCCCGCCGGCTCCACCAACGACCTTGCAAACACAATCGGGCTGCCCAGGGATATCCGCAAGGCAACCGATGTTATTATTGACGGCCACAAGAACGCATATGATATAGGCCTTTTCAACAACAGGTTCTTTGCCTATATCGCGTCATTCGGAGCGGCCACCTCCCTCTCTTATTCAACGCCCCAGAAGCTTAAAAACGTTTTGGGTCACAGCGCTTATGTCATCAACGGCCTTGTGCTCAATCTCATACCCACGCTCAGGGATCTCAAGCCAATTCACGCGCGCATTGAGTATGATGACGAAGTGCTTGAGGACGATTTCTACTACGGCTCCGTTTCAAACTCGACATCCGTCGGCGGAGTGTTCAAGTTTGACAGAAACGATGTGAAGCTTGATGACGGCAAGTTTGAGGTGCTCCTTGTAAGAAACCTCAAGAGCCCCCTTGAAAGCTTTGCCCTGCTCAACAAGGTCCGCCGAAGGCAGTATGACGGCGAAAAAATAATTTACTTCAAAGCCTCTACTATCAAATTCACCTTTGACAGAGATATTCCCTGGACTCTTGACGGTGAGTTCGGCGGCAATCAGCGCAAAGTGTACTGCGCCGTGCTTAACAGGGCTATAGATATCTTCTCGGGCGAAAATCAGATTTTCCTCGGCAACAAGATTGATATACCCGTTTTCGATGTTGCGGATGCAAACAGCGAAGAAGCAAAAAAAGAAGAGCCGCAGATAAGATTCACCAGATTCCGCCGCAAGAAAAAAGCGGCAGACGAAGCGGGGAAGCAGGAAAAGACCGGGCTTACCGTAGCTGAGGAAGAGCCGGTCGGTGACGAAGCACAGCCCGAAGAAAAAGAAGCCCCCGCTCCCGCGCAGGCGGAGCCTCAGGAAGAAACAGAAAAAACCGAAGAATAAAAATAAAAGACTTGCATTTGGCGCTCATCCGCTCAATGCAAGTCTTTTTGTTTTAATGCTTATTTCTTAAGCTCAACAAGCCCTATCGCGCCCACGGGGCACTCCTCGTGGCAGGCTCCGCAGCCAACGCACTTCTCATAGTCAACGCTTGCGCAGAACTTATCGATTGTGATAGCTTCCGAGGGGCAGACCTTGGCGCATTTCATACAGCCGATACAGCCCGCCGAGCATTCCTTGCGGGTAACTGCACCCTTGTCGTGATTCATGCACATAACCGCCGCCTTGATTTCTTCAAGAGGAAGCATCTCAATAAGGCCCTTGGGGCAGGTTTTAAGGCACATTTTGCACGCGCGGCATACAGACGGGTTGATGCTCGCTATGCCGTTGTCGATTGTAATCGCACCGTATTCGCAGACATTCACACAGTCGCCGTAGCCAAGGCAGCCGTAAATACACTCCTTGGGACCGCCGTATGCCTGAATAGCCATTTTACAGCTTGTAACGCCCTGATAAATCAGCTTTTGCAGCGCAACATCATTGTGCCCCCTGCAAAGCACTACCGCCGCAACGGGCTTTACGCTGGCGGCTTCAACGCCGAGAATTTCGCTTATCTGCTTTGCCGCCTCATTACCGCCCGGATTGCAAAGGGCGGTATCTTCACATTCACCCGAGGAGAGAGCGGCGGCATAGCCGTCACAGCCGGAAAAGCCGCAGGCGCCGCAGTTTGCGCCGGGGAGACATTCCCTTATGGCGGCGGCTTTTTCGTCAACGGGTACTGAGAAAACCTTTGACGCTATCGCCAGAGCAAGGGCGGCAACCGCGCCGGTTACCGAGAGGATTACAACCGCGAGTATAATAAGATGAAAATTCACTCTGCTCCCCTCCTTAACCGAATATGTTTTCGACTATTCCCGCGAAACCCTGGAATGAGAGGGAAACAAGGGAAGCCGCAATAAGTGTGATGGGGAAGCCCTGAAGAGCCTTGGGTATGCTGTTGCCTTCAAGACGCTCGCGTACTCCTGCGAAGAGAACCATGGCAATCAGGAAACCTACGCCCGCGCCTACAGAATTCACCATTGACTGAGCAAAGTTGTAGCCGCTCTCTACGTTGAGAAGCACCACGCCGAGCACAGCGCAGTTTGTGGTGATGAGAGGCAGGTAAATACCGAGAGCCTGATAAAGCGACGGGATGAATTTCTTAAGCACTATCTCCACAAACTGAACAAGAGCTGCGATAACAAGAATAAATACTATGGTCTGAAGATATTCAAGGTCATTCTTTACAAGCAGATATTTGTTTATGGGGTATGTAGCGGCAGTAGCGAGAGCCATAACAAATATAACCGCTACGCTCATACCGACTGCGGTATTGAGCTTTTTGGAAACGCCGAGGAACGGACATATTCCCAGGAACTGACATAAAACATAGTTCTCTGTGAGAACAACAGTAAGGAAAATAGCAATCATGATGCGCTCTCCTCCTTTGCCTTATTGTCACAGGATTCTTCGCCGCCCGCCATTGCGCAGGTCTGCGCCATCGGGCATCCGGAGCAGCCGTCAAGCTCAGCCTTGGGCTTGCCTCTGCCCTCGGCAATCCTGTTGGCAAGAGCCATAACAAGACCGAACACGAGGAATCCGCCGGGCGCCATTACCATAACGCCCACGGGGTTGCTGAAGAGAGTGAAGCCCGTAAAGCTTGTCGCTCCGAAGAGAGCGGTGAGGCTGTCAATACCGTCAAGGAACGTACCCGAGCCGATAATCTCGCGTATGGTAGCCATCACGATAAGGGCAAATGTGAAGCCTACGCCCATTCCGAGACCGTCAAAGCAGGACGCAAGAACGGGATTCTTGCCCGCGAAAGCTTCGGCTCTGCCGAGAATAATGCAGTTTACGACTATGAGCGGCAGATAAACGCCGAGCGCGTCATTGAGAGCGGGAACAAACGCTTTTACAAGCATCTGTACTATTGTAACGAATGAAGCTATAACAACTATATACGCGGGGATTCTGATTTTTGAGGGTATTATTTTTCTGAGCGCCGAAATAACGATATTTGAGCATACAAGCACTATCGTTGCCGCTATGCCCATACCTATCGCGTTGGTTACCGAAACGGAAACCGCGAGAGTGGGGCAGGTGCCGAGAACGAGCCTGAGAACGGGATTTTCTTTAATCAGACCCTTGGTAAATTCCTTGCCGAGTTTTGTTTTTTCAGCCATTTGCCCTCACCTCCTCAAAGCAGAGTAACGCATTGTTCACGGCGTCTGTTACAGCCGTTGATGTTTTGGTTGCGCCCGATACGGCGTCAACCGTGCCGCCGTTCTTTGTCAGCGCGGCGCTGCCGGAAATATCCATAAACTGCGAAAGGAAATCGGTATTCTTGGGAATTTTGCCACCGATTGACGGTGTTTCGTCAATTTCAAGGAAGCTGATGTTTTTGACCTTTCCTTCGCTGTCAATGCCTACCATCAGCGTAACGGTTCCGTTATAGCCGCCCTTGCCTTCGGCGGTAATCGCATAGCCTTCGACCTCTCCGCCTTTGCCGTAAGCGAGGGCGTATGTTCCGTGCTCATTTTCGAGTGTGTCGCCGAATCTGTCGGCATCGGGTAGCACTTCCTGCATCGCTTTCGCGCTCGCTTTTGCGGCGTTTGCCTCAATAACGGGAGCGGTAACGTCGTTTGTGAGCCCGAGCAGCGCGGCCGCCACAAGGCAGATGAAGAAAAGAACCAAAGTGGGAACAAGAAACTCTTTTATGCTTTTCATGCTGTCTCCTCCTTTGCCTTCTTTTCTTTTTTCGGTGTGCCGAAGGGCTTGGGAGTGGTGACTCTCTCAATAAGAGGAGTAGCTATATTCATAAGAATAATCGAGTAAGACACGCCCTCAGGCAGTGAGCCGAACAGGCGGATAAGGCTTGTAATAAGTCCGCAGCCGATTGCGTAAATAACCTTGCCCTTTGTTGAGATAGGGCTGGTAGTATAATCCGTTGCCATAAATACCGCTCCGAGCACCAGACCGCCGGAAAGGAGCTGATAAAGCATATTGGTGAAATCACCTTTGCCTGCAATCAGCATTATTACAGCAACTGTGCCAATATACACGCAGGGGATAACCGGAGAAATCACCTTGCGGGCAAGCAGGTAAATTCCGCCTGCCAGGAGGGCGATTATGCAGGTTTCGCCGAGACATCCGCCTCTGACACCGAGAAGCATATCGGTAAGCGAGGGAAGGGCGTCGCCTTGCGCAACGGCAAGAGGTGTGGCTCCGGTAAGAGCTTCAACACCTTTTAAATTCATAAAGCCCGCCATGGGAGCCGCCCATTTGGACATCTGACCGAATGAAAGGAGCATGAATATTCTGCCGGCGATTGCGGGGTTTACAAAATTCTGCCCGATGCCGCCGAAGCACTGCTTGACAATGATAATCGCAACCGCGTCGCCGATAACTACCATCCATACGGGAAGGCCGGAGGGGCAGTTGAAAGCGATGAGGATGCCGGTAACAACCGCACTCAGGTCGCCCAGAGTGTTGCTGCGCCCGAGTATTTTTCTCATAGCATACTCAAACACCACACAGGCGATTACGGAAACTGCTGTGAGAATCAAGGCTCTCAGGCCGAAAATAACGGTACCGGCAACAAGAGCGGGGCAAAGAGCTATGATTACATCAAGCATTACGGAACGGGTTGTTTTTGTGGTGCGCAGGTGAGGCGATATGCTCACGTGCAGGCTTTTGCCGTTTATCATTTCTTTGCCGCCTCCTCTCTTATCATGGATTTTGCAAGACGCATATACTGCACAAGGGGTTTGCCTGCCGGGCAGGAGAACGCGCAGGAGCCGCACTCCATGCAAACCATTGCTCCCATACGGTTGAGCGCGTCAACATCCTTTGCCTTGACTGACCTGACGATATTTGTGGGGGTCAGGCTGAGCGGGCAGGCGGATGCGCAGGAGCCGCATCTGATGCAGTCGGTCTCTTTCTTGAGAATTGCATCGCCCTCGGCAAACGCAAGAATGGCGTTATTTTGCTTGAGTATGGGGAAATCGGTGCCGACAATCGCCACACCCATCATCGGGCCTCCCATAATCAGCTTGCAGGGATCGGCGGAAAATCCGCCGCAGAAGTCTATTATTTCGCCGATGTTTGTGCCTATGGGCACTCTCACGTTTTTGGGCTCTCTGATTGCTGAGCCGTCAACGGTGAGCGAGCGGGAAACAAGAGGCTTGCCCGTCTTTATATATCTGGAAATGAACGCAACGGAAGCGACATTCATCACCACGCAGCCGACATCGGCAGGGAGTTTTCCGGGCGGAACCTTTCTGCCCGTTGCCGACTGAACCATCATTTTTTCCGCTCCCTGGGGATATCTGGACTTGAGGACCATAAGCTTGACCTCGTCATTGATATCCTCACTGTCATCGGCAATTCTCTTGAGAATTCTGAACGCTTCGGGTTTATTGTCCTCCACGGCTATAATGACCTTTTTGAAGTCAAACATTTCCTTGATCATATACACGGCGGAAAGAATATCCCAGGAGTTGTCTATGCACTCGCGATAGTCAACCGTAATATAGGGCTCGCACTCCGCAGCGTTGATTACAAGGGTATCTATTCCCTTGTCCGGCGGGAAAGCGAGCTTTACGTGAGTGGGGAAACCCGCTCCGCCGAGACCTACGAGACCGGACGCTCTCACAGCCTTGATGAAATCCTCACGGCTGTTGATTTCCGGGGGCTTTATGCCTTCCCAGAGCCTCATCTCTCCGTCTGACTCTATTGTGACTGCCTTTGCCATATTCCCCTGCGGCATCTTGATGTCGCTTACTGCGGTAACCTTGCCGGAAACGGTGGCGTGTATCGGGGCGGACACGAATTTATCGGTGTCGCCTATAAGCTGGCCTACTGCCACCTCATCCCCGACCTTGACCAAAGGCTCGCAGGGAGCGCCTATGCTCATCTGCATGGGAATTACAACTTGCTTGGGCGTATCGATTCTGACCACTTCGCAGTCTGCGGTGTTCTTGTGGTGATCCACCTTTACACCGCCTCTGACCTGTTTGACCGCGGTCAGAACGCCCCTGGGAAGTTTTGACATCATTTTCCCTCCTGATATGCTTATTTATCTTAGGATATATTTTTTCTGCTTTTCAAGCGCCGGTAAAACCGCCGCGAATATAAGACCGGTTAATATGCCTGTTATAACCCCGAAGAGCGCGAGGAACGGCGCATAGTAAAATGTCATCCTGCTGCCGGTGATAACGCAGCCGGCGCACAGCTGCCCGAAATTATGGCACAGGGAGCATATTACCGAAATGCCGATATAGCCGAGCTTCCTGCCGGCAAATTTCAGCAGGAAATACGCCGCGAGGCAGGAGAGCACGCCTCCCGATATGCTCATTATGAAAGCGGTAAAGCCTCTCGTGGCAAACGCGAAAAGCGATTTTGCCGCCGTGATTATAAGTGCCTGAGGCAGGCCGAGAGAGGCCGCCGCAAACATTGTGATGATGTTTGAAAGCCCCGGCTTTGCTCCCGGCGGAAGAAAGGGAAGCTCAGGAATAAGGCTCTCGAAAAAATTCAGGGCTATGGCCTGGGCGCACAGCACCGCGCACAGGGCGGGCCTGAAATTGCGGGCTGTTGTTTTGCTGTCTTTATTCATATTATCAGTATGTTATGGCATCGGGCCCGGAGCCTGTTATGCTTACAACGGTTTTCGCAGGCAGGCAGACTGCCGTGTCGCCGGGCTTTGAAAGCCTGCCCGTGCGGACACAGATTTTATCTCTGCACTCCGAGCTTTCAAAATATATTTCTCCGTTTTCGGCTACTATCGTAACCTTGGGGTCGGTATCGGGAGTGATAACGGTCCTTTCTTTAATCTCTTTCAGATTGAGTTCCTCTATGACCGAGGAATTCACGGTTATTACAGCAGTGCCGCCGTCTGACGCACTGCCGCGCATAAAAATAAACAGCAGCGCACACACGGTAACCGCGGCTATGAGAATCAAATCAACTTTTCCGAAAACCCTGTTTTTCATTATCTGCCCTCAAGATGATAGCCGCTGTCTGTTATCTCCAGCATGCCGGCCGCTCCGTCGGTAACGTATACTGTGCCGCCGCCGTCTATGAAAACTCCCTCACAGCCGAAAGCTCGGCAAAGCTCCATCCCCTTTTCCGTTCCGAGCACAAAGCACGCGGTTGACAGCGCGTCGCTCAGAGCGCCGCTGCCGGATATTATTGTGACCGAAACAAGCCCGTTTGACACGGGGCGGCCCGTTTCGGGGTCAAGTATATGATGATATCTTACTCCGTCTTTTTCAAAGTATCTCTCATAACTTCCGCTCGTTGAAACAAAAGAACTGCCTAGGTTAAGCACAGCCATATAGCCCTCGCCGCCCGGGTTCTTTATGCCGACGGTAAAGTCACCCTTGCCGTAGAGCATTACGCTTCCGCCTACGGAAACAACAGCTCTGTTTATTTTACAGTCTTTGAAAGAGTTGGAAATTTCATCAAGAGCTATTCCTTTGCCCGAAGCGCCGAAATCAACCGCCACTCCTTCGGGAAATGAAATCTCGCCGTCTCCGACTTTGATTTTATCTGCTCCCGCAGAGGAAAGAGCCTCTTTGAGCTCTTCATCCGAAGGCACTCTTTCATTATCGGTGCCTATGCCCCATAAATCGCTGACATTGCCGAGCGTGAAATCAAAAGCCCCTGAGCTTTTCTCATAAACCTCAAGCATGGTCTGAATATACTTCGCGTATTCAGCGGGAACTTTTCCGCCGGCGTTTTTGTTGATGCGGTATGTCAGACTGCTCTCGGAATGGCGGGACAAAAGCGAGGAGTCAAGATTTCTCGTAATCTCTTCAGCTTTTTCGGCGGCCGCCCGAGCGCCCGGCCCTTTGACCTTTACCGTACTTATGGTATCCATAACCCAGAAAGTTGACTGCTTCTCTGAGCAACAGGCCGCGTAAACGGCAGCAAAAACAATCGCGCTCACACAGAGCAAGGCGGAAATGAATATCAGCAGGCTCCTGTTTTTCATACTAACCTCATAATTATTTTTACTCCGTAATATAATACACCAAAAACGCATTCTTATCAATATTAAAATAAATAAAATATTGATTTTCTCATTAAATAATCTATAATAGATACAGGCAGAAACAATTCATTTCAAGGAGGCTCTTATGACATACGATGTATTTATGCCCGTTAGGTGCATTTACGGCAGGGATGCTGTAACGGCAAACTCCTCCCTGTTTTCCTCCCTCGGCTCACGCTGCCTGATTGTAACAGGCAAAAATGCCGCGAAAGCCTCGGGCGCGCTTGACGACGCCTGCAAAGCGCTTGAAAAAGAAAATATTCCATACAGCATATTTGACGAAATACGGGCGAATCCTCTCATATCCGCCTGCCATAAAGCAGGAGAGCAGGCAAGGGCTTTCGGAGCGGATTTCATACTCGGCATAGGGGGCGGCTCTCCGCTTGACGCATCAAAGGCCGTTGCGATTTACGCCGCAAACCCCGCGCTCTCCCCCGCCGACATATATAAAAGAGTTTATGACAACCCTCCTCTGCCCGTCGCTCTTATCGGTACCACGGCAGGCACGGGGAGCGAAGTGACCGCGGTCGGTGTGCTCACAAACGATGAAACGGGCATCAAGAAGAGCATAAAAGGTCCGGACTGCTATGCTGAAATTTCGTTCTGCGATCCGAAATACACTTATTCCGTGCCGCGCAGGCAGACTGTTTCAACCGCGCTTGACGCCTTTGCCCACGCAGTTGAAGGCTTTTTCACAGTGAAATGCGAAGGCATTGAAAGACTGTATGCGGAAAAATGCATACCCGAGCTTTACTCCTGCCTTAAAGAGCTTGCCCGCGCAGACGAGCCCGGAGAGGATGTGCGTGACCGGCTTTATTACGGCTCAATTTATGCCGGGCTTGTAATCAACACCTGCGGCACGGCTTTCCCTCACCCTCTCGGTTATGTGCTCACCGAAAATTACGGCGTTTCCCACGGCACGGCCTGCGCAGCGTTTTTTGCCCCGTTCATTGACCGCTGCGAAAAATTCTCGCCCGAGAAAGCCGCCTGCTTCTTCAGAATGACAGACAATAAAGAAACCGTCAAAGCTCTTATTGCTTCACTCACGGAACTCGGCGGCATCAAAATTTCGCCCGAACAGGCAAAAATATATTCCGCCAGATGGGCGGAAACAATACCCGGAAACTTCCTTGCGTCCCCCGGTTCTCTCACAAGAGAAGAAGCGGAAAAAATGCTGACCGAAATATAAAACATATAAATACCCGGTGCCGGAAAAGCGACAGCAGCTTTCCTTTATGCGCCGGGTATTTCTTTTGTCTGTGTTTTCGCAGGTTTACCCGCGTGAGCCGTTTTTACAGGTCTTTATTCCGGCTTCGGGCCTCATCCGGCAAAAAGCCGCGTAATAAAAGCAAGGAGCCCGGGGCAAAGCCCCGGACTCCGGTATTTGTCTGTATGGGATTATTAATAATAATAATAACCGGGTCTCATATAAACTGTATCATGACCGAAAAGTCTCATGATGAAGGAAATGATGTTGCTGATGATGCCCTTCTTGACACCTACTGTGAAATAGGTGGTGGAAGCTTCATCGATATTGCCTTCTTCGTCAATAACAGCCGCTTTGAAATCCTGCTCCTTGGTAATTCTGTCGGGGAGCTCATATTTGAGTTCACCGGTACCCTGCGCAAGAATATTGTCATATTTGTCCATAAGAACAACTTCGCTGCCTTCGGGAACGTCAAAACCTTCAACGATAACAACTACATTGAAGTTTCTGTAAGCTTTCTGATATGAGGGAACTGCAACATAACCATGTATCTCGTCATATTTAGCGTTAACAGTGAGGTCATTAAAGCTGATTTCATAGTCTTCCCAGTAACCGTAAAAGCCCTCTTTTTCGGGAACTTCGGGCACTTCAATATCATCAATTGTCTCAGCGGTGAAGGTCTGGGTGGATACAGTCTCGCCGTCAGCAACGAAAGTGATGGTGTACTCTTCTGCGGTGTAGATTGCGTTGATGGTGATGTCGGCAAGCTCAAGCTCATACTCTTCCCACTCACCGGTGTAGCCGGCCTTCTCGGGAACTGCGGGAGCTTCAA
Organism: Clostridiaceae bacterium; assembly: GCA_016282855.1. Lineage (GTDB taxonomy): Bacteria > Bacillota > Clostridia > Oscillospirales > Acutalibacteraceae > CAG-177. The sequence continues at coordinate 22,410 of JAEELT010000097.1, forward strand.
CACTGTCCTTGGTCTCAACGTTGAACTGAACTCTCTCAACTACGGAACCATCGGCAACGAAGGTTGCAAAGTAAGCGATGGGAGAGTAAACAGCGTTGATGGTGATATCCTCGTCACCGAGTGTGTAGCTTTCCCAATAGCCGTAATAACCCTCTTTTTCGGGTACTTCGGGCTCATCGCCGAGAAGCTTGAAGGGAACAGCCTCAACTATTTCGCCGTCTGCCATAAAGGTGGCTGTGTGTACGCTGTCGTCTGTTACTGCGACTGCCGAGAAGCCGAATGATGCGACCATCAGCATTGCAAGCAGAACGGCCAGCGCTCTTCTGCATGTTTTCATGTTCTTTCTCCTTTGCTTTTTCTTTTTTTCATCACAACTTTGAGCCATTCAAAGTTCTGTAATATACTATCATAATTGTTAATTTTTTTCAATAGTTTTTTGTCTTTTTTTCGAAAAAAACGGAACAATTATGTCGGAATATACAACTGTGAAACACCGGTCTCAAGCATATCAAGGAAAGCGCCCGCGACAGTTTGCGAGTTCCTTTTATTTATAAGCAATTCAAAGAAAAAACTCGGCGGGTCTGCAGGGCTTTCAAGCCCCCGCAGACCCGCCGCGGTTCATATTCAATTATCGTTTCTGAGGAAAATACCCATAAGATCGGGCCCGTGCTCAATAAAATCTCCTGAAGCCGCGGCGGTGAGCTCATTTACCGAGTCAATCCCGGAATCAATTTCACCTTTTTTATGGTAAATCATAAACGGCACAGGGTCTCTCGCGTGTGTCATTGTGACTATCGGAGTCGGGTGATCGGGAAGAATCATTATTTTGTAATCTTCACCGCAGTTATCAAGATAGCCGAGCAGCACGGGGAGAACCTTTTCATCGATGAGCTCGATGGATCTCACCTTGTTTTCCGGCTCGTTTCTGTGCCCGCACTCATCGGGAGCCTCAAAATGGAGATAGACAAAATCGGCACCGTTTTTCCACTCTTCAACAGCGGCGTTTGCCTTGCCCTCAAAGTTTGTGTCTATGTAGCCGGTTGCGCCCTCAACCTCGGGGGTGTTCATACCCGCGCATATACCTATGCCTTTAAGAAGGTCAACCGCCGAAATGATGCTGCCTCTGAGGCCTCTGAGCTTTTCAAAGGATTCAAGCGAGGGCTTGCCGCCCTCACCCCAGAGCCAGATTGAGTTTGCGGGCCGCTTGCCCTCTGAAATTCTCTTCTGATTCACGGGATGGTTTTTGAGGAAGTCATAGCTTTCTTTCATCATTCCGATGAGCTTTGCGGCATTGGGGGATGACGAAAGATGCTCTCCTATAACCTTTCCGGAAATATCGTGAGGAGGCGTCATATTGCCGAGGTCGGTTGTGCCGTTATTCACTATAAGGCAGTGGCGGTAGCTGACGCCGCTGTAAAACGCGAACTCTTCGTTGCCGAAATGCTCCTGAACGCTTTTAATAATTTCGGCCGCCTCCGCGGTGGAAATATCGCCCGCGGAATAGTCAACCATGGTCTTTTCTTCGTATTTTTCTTCGCCGCTGAGTGTGACAAGGTTGCATCTGAGCGACACATCCGTATCCTTCATTTTTACGCCGATGCTCACCGCTTCAAGCGGAGAGCGGCCCGTGTAACATACAGCGGGGTCATAACCGAGCACGCTGAGGTTGGCAACATCCGAGCCGGGCTTGAGGCCGTCGGCAACCGTCCTGACCATACCCACTCTGCCCTTTTTGCCGAGAGAATCAAAGACAGGCTTTTCGGCTACCTGCATAGGGGTTTTGCCGTTAAGGGCGGGCACGGGATAATCCGCCATGCCGTCGTAAAGAACCACTGCGTATTTCATTTGTTTTCCCCGTCCCGATTATCATTCTTTTTGCGGTTTTTGCCGCCTTTGTTCTTTGCCTTTGACGATGCGGCAACGCACACTGCCGCCACAATAAGCGCGAGCACGGCTACAATGGCAAAAATAATTATTTTATCATTGCTTCCGGTAGCGGGCGCGGGTGCTGCAGAAGCCTCGGGGCCTTCGGCAAGGGCATAAATAGCCACCGTAACCACTCCGAGCACAAGCAGGGCGCACATAACAATCGCAATTATTCTTGTAATGATGTTTTTCTTTTTCATCAGGTCCGGTCTCCTTACTTCAGAAGGGATTTCATAGCTTCGCCTATTGAGTCGGCAATCGCGCATGCCTTATCGCGGCTCTCGCCTGTTCCCGTAATGTAAATTTTTATTTTCGGCTCTGTGCCTGAGGGTCTCATTATAACGAAGTTTCCGTCCGGCAGCTCATAGGCAAGCACATTTGATTTGGGCAGCGTGATGGCTTCCTTTGCTCCGGTGCGGTTGTCCGTTATTTCGCTTGTGTTGTAATTATAGTGCTTCAGCACTTCATAGCCCGCAATGGATTCAGGGGGATTTGCGGCGGTGTCGGACATAATCTGAGCCATTTTAGCCATACCGTCGGCGCCCTCATAGACAAAGTTGAGCAGCTTGTTGCTGAAAAATCCGAATTCCTCGTAGAGCTCCTCGAGCACATCGGCGAGCGTCTTGCCGAGGGACTTATAATAGGCCGTCATTTCGCATATCATGAGAGATGCGGCAACCGCGTCCTTATCCTTTGCGTGAGTACCTATAAGATAGCCGTAGCTCTCCTCAAAGCCGATGACAAAATCATCCTTCTTCCCCTGAGACTCAAGCCCGGTGATTACTTCGCCTATATACTTGAAGCCTGTGAGAACGTCAACAAGCGTCGCTCCGTATTTTGCGCAGATACGGTCAACAAGTTTAGTGGAAACAAAGGATTTGACAACAACGGGATTCTCCGGCAGCGTGCCGAGTGCCTTTCTCTGCGAAAGGAGATAATTCACAAGCAGGGCGCCTATGTCATTGCCCGTGAGCAAAACATATTCGTCACCGGTAAGCACCGCCGTGCCTACTCTGTCACAGTCGGGATCCGTGGCAAGGAGCAAATCGGCTTTGAACTCTTTTGTCATTTCAAGCCCGCATTCGAACACCTGGCGGATTTCGGGATTGGGATATGGGCAGGTGGGGAATGTGCCGTCGGGGAGCTCCTGTTCCGGCACGACTCTTATATTTTTATAACCGGCTCTGTCAAGCACGGTCCTTACGGGAATATTGCCCGTGCCGTTAAGGGGTGAGTAGATGATTTTCACATCGCTCTGAGCGGCGATTTCGGGATGAAGAGGTCTTGAAAGGCAGAGATCGTAATACTCCTCGATTATTTCGTCGGGAATATATTCTATGAGCCCCTTTGCGCGCGCCTCGTCAAAATCCATGCTCTTAATACCGCCGAACATATCGGTTTTGCAGATGTATTCATAAGTCTGCGCCGCAGCTTCCTCGGTCATCTGATAGCCCCTGGGGTCATAGCATTTGTAGCCGTTGTACTTGGAAGGATTATGGCTCGCGGTGATTACGATACCGCTTTGACAGGAGAGCCTCATGACAGCGTAAGACACAAACGGAGTGGGCATAAGGCGGCTGTACATATATACTTTTATGCCGTTTGCGGCAAGGATTTTTGCGCTTTCAACGGCAAAATCTTCGGATTTGATTCTGGAGTCATAGCCTATGGCAACGCTTGCCGAATCATATTTGCCGTTCAGATAATCCGAAAGGCCCTGGGTCGCCCTGCCGACTGTGTAGATATTCATCCTGTTTGTGCCGGCTCCGAGCACTCCCCTGAGGCCGGCGGTGCCGAACTCGAGATTGCGGTAAAACCTGTCAAGTATTTCATCATCGTTGCCTGAAACAGCCAGCAGCTCGCCGTGCAGTTCTTCGTTTCCTTCGGTACCTTTGAGCCACTGAGCGTACAGCTCTTTCACATTGTTCATTCTCTGCACCTCCTGAAAAAAATTCCACCCTTTATTTTATATCATAAAGGGCGGAATGTCAAGATTCCGTATGCCGTTTAAAAGCTTCAGATTAAAGAGAAGCAAAGAAATCAACCACCACGCTGACGAGGCTGACTATGAGGTTTTTCGCATATGACAGGTATGCGGCGGGTGCGTCCTGCGCATTGCCGTCGGGAGTGTCAACCTGCTTCTCAAAATGAGCGTCGCCGCTTCTGACACTTCCCTCGTAAGTGTATAAATCGTTTTCATAGCTGTATATGTCATCTTCATAAAGTGTGATAAGCCGGTAGCCGTAGGGCCCTTTTTTTGCCATTTCAGCGCCGTAATTGAAGCCCATCTCTATGCCGTCATACGTGCCTGTGAAGCCCTCAACATGTTGATGCCCGAAATAAGCTCCTATCACATCACCCTGCTCTTTCCAAGCGCGGAATTCCTCGGTGGGTTCACAGGGCGGGTAGGCAAAATAGTTTCTGCCGGATGCGGTTTCGGGATTAAGGCGGTAAAACTTAGTACCCTTTGCTTTTGCACCGCTGTCAAACGGGCTGCACTCAACAAAAAGATTGCCTATATCATCCGCCTGTATGTGCTGAAAAACAAAAGCGGGTACGGGCTTGCCGCCGTTTCTTGCGGTCAATGCGTCACAGGCGGATCTGTACCACTCTATCTGGTCGGAATTGAGCCCGTGTCTGCCGGTGTCCATAATCCAGAGATTGAATTTGTCTGAGACGCCGGAGCCGCCGATTTCAAGGTGATAATCAATCCGTCCCTCCCCGTCATCGCTTTCGTCAAACGTGAGGCAGTTTGAATACTCCGAATAATATGCAAGCCACTGCTCATTTGATATGCCGGCTTTATAGTCGTTATTTCCCTGCACAAGAGCAAAGGGAACGCCCGATTCCTGAAAAACGGAAAGAACGGGAGCGATTGCTTTTTCCACGTTTTCACGCGTCTTTTCGGCATCAATTTTTCCGAAACTCTTCACAACGACTCCGTCTCTGAAAGGCTCGTCATCCGTGAAAAAATCAATGGGTCTTGTGTCCTCAATCAGGTCGCCCGTAAAAACAATAAGGTCGGGCTTTGTCTCCTCAATCGCCTTTGATATCAGATTGAGCATATCGGGCGAGGGATGATGGTCATCCTGCGTGTCTGAGAGAACAAGTATCCTGAATTTGCCGTCTCTGAATTTCAGCGGTGAAGCTCCCTGCGCCGAATATGAAGCCGTGCCGAGTGAAAAAATCATCACAAGCGAGCAGACCAGCGCAATCATCTTTTTCATACAGTTTCATCTCCTGTCACATAATATTTTACAGCGCAATTATATCATTTTTGCGTATTTTTTTCAACAGACATTTCTGCAGTTCGCGTCCGTTTCCGCATTCCGTTACCCCTGAGATAATCGCTTTTTAATAAAAAACTTGCAATATTTTAATATATATAGTATAATACGCTATATATGCACCCATAATATTGAATTTTGATTGCTGTGAGGATAACATCCGGCAACGGAGAAAGCTATGGTTACAACGGCTTATTTTGACAACAGCGCCACCACAAAGCCCTGCGCTCAGGCGGTCGAGGCGGCTGAAAACGCTATAATAAACTGCTGGGGAAATCCCTCGTCCCTGCATCGCACCGGCAATGAAGCTAACGCTATTATCGAGCAAAGCAGAGGCATCATCGCCGACAGACTCCGCTGCTCCCCCGGAGAGATTTATTTCACATCCGGCGGCACAGAGAGCGACAATCTCGCGGTGTTGGGCGCTGCGGAAAAGATGAAAAGGCACGGCAAAAAAATTGTTTCCACCGAGGTTGAGCACCCTGCGGTCTATGACTCGCTGAGCGCGCTTGAGAGCAAGGGGTTTGAAATAGTCAGAATCGCGCCCCGTGCCGACGGCAGCATTTCCGAGAGCGACATTTACGAAGCGGTAACGCCCGATACAATTCTCATAAGCATTATGGCGGTAAACAACGAAACAGGAGCCGTTCTGCCGTATGAGTGCGCAAAAAAAGCGGCTCTCAGAGCCGGCTCCCCCGCACTTGTTCACGTTGATGCCGTGCAGGCATTCGGCAAACTGCCGTTAAAGCCCTCATCATCGGGGGTGGACCTTATGAGCATAAGCTCTCACAAAATACACGGCATAAAAGGCGCGGGTGCTCTGTATGTAAATAAAAAAATCAAAATTGCCGCGCGCGTTTACGGCGGCGAGCAGGAGTCAAAACTGCGCCCCGGCACCGAGGCCGTGCCCGCGATTGCGGCCTTCGCCGCTGCGACTCAGGCTCTCGGCGATATAAATACCGAAAAAGCAAAAATCGAAGAGCTGAAAAAATATATGCTTCTCAGATTTGCGGACATCGGCGGCATTGAAATAAACTCACCCGAAAACGCTTCGCCCTATGTTACCAATGTTTCCGTTATCGGGGTCAAAAGCGAGCCGATGCTCAACTTCCTGTCGGCAAACGGCGTTTGCGTTTCGTCAGGCTCCGCCTGCTCAAAGGGCAAAAAGAGCAGAGTGCTCAGGGCTATGAATCTCGGCGCCGACAGGCTCGACAGCGCAATCAGAATCAGCTTTTCAAGATATTCATCGCAGGAAGAAATCGACCTTCTCTGCGAAATGATTGCCCGGGCAAAGCAGGAAATATATTCAAAATAATATCCGGAGACTGCAATGAAAGAAGTAATACTGATAAAAAACGGAGAGCTTGCTCTCAAAGGTCTCAACAGACGCACATTTGAGTACATACTCATAAAAAACATGAAGCACAGGCTGCTGCCGCTCGGCAAATTCGACTTCACCGTTGCGCAGTCAACCATAGCGGTAGCGCCGAGAGACGAAAGCATTGACCTCGACGAGGCGTGCGAAAAAATATCCAAGGTGTTCGGCATTGCCGCCTTCTCGCGTGCCGCTGCCGTCGAAAAAGATTTCGGCGCCATACTTGAGGCGTGCGAAACCTACCTTGCGGATGAACTGAACGCCGCAAGGACCTTCAAGGTTGAAGCAAAACGCAGCGACAAGAAATTCCCTCTTCAGTCCCCTGAAATATGCAGGGAAACAGGCGGCAGACTGCTCAGCAAATTCCCTCATCTCTCTGTTGACGTTCATTCGCCGGACATGGTGGTGAATGTAGAGATAAGAGATGAATACGCTTATATTCACGGCAGGCAGATCAAAGGCGCCGGCGGTATGCCGGTAGGCTCATCGGGCAGGGCGTGCCTGCTCATTTCCGGCGGCATAGACAGCCCCGTCGCAGGCTATATGATGGCAAAGCGCGGGCTGGAGCTCACCGCTGTTCACTTTGCCTCCCCGCCCTACACGAGCGAACGCGCAGAGCAGAAGGTTCACTCACTTCTCGGCAAGGTTGCGCAGTACTCGGGCAGAATAGGTCTGTGGGTTGTGCCCTTTACCGATATTCAGGAAAAAATCAAGGACTGCTGTCCCGAGGATATATTCACTGTAATAATGCGCAGGATGATGATGCGCGTGTCTCAGATAATAGCTCAGCGCGAAAAAGCCGGCGCGCTTATCACAGGCGAGAGCGTCGGTCAGGTTGCGAGCCAGACCCTTTACGCGATGATCTGCACCGACAAGGTGTGCGGTATGCCCGTATTCAGACCGCTGATAGGTATGGACAAGGACGAAGTCATTGCCGTTTCAAGAAAAATCGAAACCTTTGATATTTCCGTGCTTCCCTATGAGGACTGCTGCACGGTATTCACCCCGAAGCACCCCAGAACGAGACCGACCCCCGACTATGTTGAGCAGGCGGAAAAGGCTTTTGACTGGGAGCCGATGGTTATTGAAGCGGCCGAAAAAGCAAGATTTGTTAATATAAATTCATAACATATTTCAACATTTGAGGAATACAATTCAATGTCAGTATGTGAAATTCTGTCGGTAGGCACCGAAATCCTGCTCGGCGATATTCTCAATACAAATTCAAGATTTCTCTCGCGCGCTCTCGCGAATATGGGTATTTCGGTGCTCTATCACGAAACCGTAGGCGACAATGAGCAGCGCCTTTATGATGCCGTAAAACGCGCGCTTGGCAGGAGCGATATAGTTATCACCACGGGCGGGCTCGGGCCTACACCCGACGATATCACCAGAGATGTCTGCACTAAAGCGTTTGGTTACGGGCTTGTGTTCCGGCCTGAACTCGCGGATCAGATCAAAGAATATTTTGACCGCTCCGGCAGGCAGATGGCCGAAAGCAACCTGCGCCAGGCATACGCTCCCGAGGAGGCAACCGTTTTCAGAAATCATAACGGCACTGCGCCCGGGCTCGGTATGAAAAAAGACGGCAAGTGCCTTGTGCTTCTGCCCGGACCTCCGTTTGAAGCGGAGCCGATGTTCAGGCAGAGCGTTGTGCCTTTCCTTGAAGAGTACCGCACCTGCACAATCGTATCGCATCAGGTACGCACAATGGGCATAGGCGAGAGCAGCATGGCTCAGATTGCGGGCGAGCTGCTCGACGGCGAAAATCCGACTGTTGCCCCTTACTGCAAAACGGGCGAGGCTTATCTCAGAGTATCCGCAAGAGCGGCAACCGCAGCCGAAGCGGACAGGCTCTCGGCCCCGGTGATAAACGAAATTGAAAAGCGTCTGGGCGAATACATTTACGGCATAGATGTAAACGGCATAGAGGAAGCGGCAGTGCCTCTGCTCAAAGAGGCGGGGCTGACCGTGGCTGTTGCAGAGAGCTGCACCGCGGGCCTTGTGGCTAAAAGAATCACGGATGTGCCCGGAGCGAGCAAAGTTTTTCACCACGGAATAATCACATATTCAAACGACGTCAAGATAAAAGCGCTCGGGGTTAATCCCGAGACTCTCCGAAAGCACGGCGCGGTCAGCGAAGAGACCGCGACTGAAATGGCGCAGGGAGTCAGAAAAGTATCGGGCGCCGACATAGGCATTTCGGTAACGGGCTTTGCGGGGCCCGATTCAGATGAACCCGGCAAAGCTCCCGGGCTCATATATACCGCCCTTTCCGCAGAAGGAACCACTCTGTGCGAAAAGATTGAAACGGGAAGAAATGACAGGGACTATAACCGTTTTGTCGCTTCATCCCGCGCTCTCAATCTTCTGCGCAGATATCTCATATCCATTGCAAGCAAGGAGAATACCCGATGAAAGAAAAAATCTGGATTATACTCTGCCCGGTATTCGGTGTTGCGGCGGCTGTGCTCATAGCCCTGTCCGTAATGAATTTCAAAAAGCCGGCAGAGCAGAGCGCCCCGGTAACGCAGAGCTGGGCTCTTCAGCAGGGAGTTAAAACCGATGCCGCGGGCGACAGCCTCAGGGCAGTGTTGCCCAACAATATGAAAAAAGCAAAATACCCTGACGGCATACTCGAAAGCATGAAACCCCTCTATGCCGCCAACAAGAATTCCGTTGCCCGCCTCTCCATTCCCGGCACCGAGGTCGACACGGCTGTTGTACAGGGTAAGGATAACGACCGCTATCTCACCTACGATTTCTATGAGAGATACACCACTCAGACCAGCAGCCTCAACTACGGCAACATTTATCTTGACTACAGATGCAGCGACGGCAGGGATATTTCCAAAAATATGATTATCCACGGTCACACCACCGGCAAGTCCGACGGCATACCCAAGCAGTCCTTCCGCTCTCTGTATGAATACAGAAAAAAAGAGCACTTTATCGAGTGCCCGATTATGAAGCTTACAACTCTTTACGGAGAGTATACATACAAAATCTGCGCTGTGTTTTACTCCACCACTCAGCCCTCGGCGGATAACGGATATTTCTTCAATTATATTTACCCCGATATGTCAGACTCAAATATGGTGGGTTACATTGAGCAGGTGAAACAGAGAGCTCTTTACGAAACCGGAGTCTCCCTTGAGCCCACCGATAAAGTGCTCACCCTTTCAACCTGCATTTATGATTACGGCAAGAGTGTTGACACCCGCCTTGTGGTTGTAGGCCGCCTGCTTCACGAAGGAGAAGATACCGGCATAGACGCCTCCCTCGTAAAAGACCATCCCGATTACCGCAGACCGCAGATATGGTACAATTCACATAAACAGACCAATCCGTATAAGGATACGGCAAGATGGGAACCGAGCCCGGATTGATGAAAACTTTTTTCATCAACTCAAAAGAAAAGGAGAATGATTATGGCAGATTCTGACAAGAACTCAGTTCCGGAAATCCACTCAATAGGCGATGAAGAAACCCTCACCGAAATAGATCTCGGCAGCTTTCTTTCAGACAAAGACAGCGAAGAGCCTCTCTTTGACGGCTGTCACAGCGATATTGAAAAAACCGAGAAGAGCCTTGAGGACGAGCTTCAGTCGCTCTATGACGATATTATGAGCACCGGTCCCGTGACAATCGTGCCCAAGAAGCTCGATGATATTGCCGGCGGAAAAGCTTCCCCTCAGGCAAAAGCTCCGGAAGTGAATATCAGGGAAAAGGTAAACAGCCCCGCAGTGTCACCCGAAGCGAATGACAGCGCCAAGGATGATATTCTCAGTATGATTGACGCGCTCAAGTCACAGACCGAAAAAGAATCGGGCTTTGATGAAATACTCACCGGCATAGAATCAAACGAGGAAATCGCCCCCTTCGTGAGCGATATTTCCAAATCGGGCGGCCTCACAAGCTCAGCCGCTGCCGATGTGGTTAACCTCGGCCCGCCCGCCCCTTCTGCGTCGCCGGCTCCCTCCCCTGCTCCCAAGGCGCCGTCAGCAAGCGCGGCCCCCGGAGAAATTGACATTCACTCCGACACTTTTGAGAGCGAGCTTGCCGAGCTTCTCGGAGACACTACACCCGACACCCTTTCAAGACAAAAGCCGGCCGTATCCGCAGGGCAGAAAAACGATTTTACCGTAAATATACCCGAAGAAACTCTCCAGGAAAACGGTTTTGTGGTTGACCTGCTCCCGAACGACGGTCAGCGCACCGTGGGCGTTGTTCCCGATGAAATAATCGAGGATGACGGCAAAATCAGCAGAAAAGACAAAAAGCAGGCCAAGCGTGAGGATCTTGAACTCAGCGGCAAAAAGTATAAAGGCGACATAATCCGCAGGGTGGTTCTTGTTATTTCAATTATCATCATACTTGTAAGCAGCGGTATTCTCGCCAAAACATATCTGATAGAGCCCTATCAGTATAAGAAAAATGAATCGGCCATTTCCGACTCTATTGACCACGAAGTAACCGGCACGGTGGACGAGGTTGAAAAGGATAAGGACGATGACACCGAGTATCCCTCAGGCATGCTTGCCAAATACAGGCAGCTCTTCAAGGTGAACGATGACCTGAGAGGCTGGATATCAATACCCGCGCTCGAAATCAACCTGCCCATAGCGCAGTCCTCAGACAATGACTATTATCTTCACAGAAACATTTACAAGAAATGGACCAACTACGGCGTACCTTTCTTTGATTACAGAATAGCCGACCTGAGAAATCTGCCCAAAAACACGGTGGTTTACGGTCATAACATGCACTATGACGACCTGATTTTCGGCCTTGTGGAAAACTACCGTGAGCCCGAAGGCTTCAAGAGCGCCCCCGTAATCGAGTGCAACACCATTTACGGAGATCACGTATGGTTTGTTTACGCGGCCTTCATCACAAACTCCGCCCCCAATCAGGATAACGGCTATGTGTTCCCCTACAATTTCATAGATATCAGTGAGCAGAAATTCTCAGAATATATTCAGGAAATAGATAAGAGAAAGTTCTACACAACCGGCGTTGACATAAACCCGAGCGACAAGATTCTCACCCTCTCAACCTGCTGTTATGACTTTGACGGCGGCAGGCTCGTGATTGTTGCGAGACTCAAGAGAGACGGTGAGCCGGACACTGTTGACACCTCAAAGGTAATCGTCAACAGCAACCCGAAATATCCTCAGGCGTGGTACAACGCCAACAAGAAAACAAATCCTTATGCAAATGACCCGAGATGGTAACTGACCATCCCCGGATTATCTGCAACGAAAAGGAGCTGATTTTTTGGCAGTTAAAGTAACTTTATTTATTCCCGACGCGCAGGCCTACGGCAACCTCAGAGGTATTGCTGCGGAAAACCTGGATGTAACTCAGACAATCATGTACTCCGACCCGGGCGAAGCCGCGCTTCAGGCGGCTCAGGCAGCCCGTTCAGGCAAAACCTGCATACTTTTTGCGGGCGAGCCCGACTTTGTCAGGGCAAAGTTTGCTCTGCTCAAAGAAACCGGAGAAAAAATTCTGCGCTCTTCGAGAATAGTCGAAAGGGCAGGCGCAAATCTTCCCACTGACCCCAAGGCTTATAATGTGCAAACCGCGGTCCCCGAAACGGGAAAGATATATCTTTCGGCTGACGGCCTTTTCAGTGCGGTAGCCTGCATAATCGGACCCGGCAAGGTGATAATCGTACCCGCCGAAGAGGAGCGCGTTGCCGACGCAATAGAAGCGGGAGTTTTTGAAGACACAAGAAGCGCGAGAGACAAGATTGCCGACCTGCTCGGCGATATAGAAGAATCCGGCAAAAGCGCGGCAATCTGCCCGGGCGCGGGCGCATCCGCTCTTATGACGGTGCTCTCAAGCGTAAAAAGAAATCAAACTCTGTTCACCGTGAGCGAAGCCGATGCCGGCAGTATTGATACCGCAGACGCAAAAGCCGCCGCGGCACAGACTGCCAAGCTCGCTCTTGACACCGAGGGCAGAGACATAGGCGCGTATATATCAATGCCGAGCGAAGACGGCGAGGTGACCCTCGCGGTGGCAAACAGCGAGAGCGCAAAAATCGAAGTGCTTCACGCTCTTGACGGCGAAGATAAAAAACATCTTATGGCAGCATCCGTCGTGCGCCTTTGCGAAATGGTCAGGGATGCCGCCTGTGACGGTATAGAAGTGCCTTCGTATAAAGATACACGCCTCTCAAAGAAGGCTTTCCTGGCGGTGGTCGCCGGTATAGGAGTGCTCGCCCTCGCCTGCATAATAGCGTGCGCAGTGCTTTTCAGACACGGTTTCTCGGTCTCCGAAAAGACCGCTGAGGCATCAAACTCCGAAAGCTCCGAGCTTTCCACACTGGACCCGGGCGAGCTCGGTGAGGTTGAACCCGTTTTCGACGCATCCTCCGAATCCGCCCTGCCCGGCCTGACAACGGAAACGGAAAGGGATATAATCACCTCCACCTTCATTTCCGGCAATAACGGCCTTGCGGCCGGCTCGGGCTTCACCACCGTTCCCACCACAATAATCGACCTTCAGACCGGCAAGTCTGTTGTAAACATATTTGCAACCGAACCCACATCCGAAGTGAGTGAAACCGGCACAGACACCGATTCATCCTCCTCTTCTGCGTCAACCCCGTCATACACCGGCACATTTACCTTCACCGTTTACGGCTGGGGTCACGGCGCGGGAATGAGCCAGGACGGCGCAAAGGCGATGGCAAGAAACGGCAAATCGTATCAGCAGATTCTTGCCGCCTACTACCCCGGCACAACAATCATTTCGGGTGACACCAACACTCCGATGTATGCCGAGGAGCCGCGCGCCGACGGCACCGGTGGAATGACCCTGCATGCATTCCTGTGCAAAACCGTAAAGCAGGAAATCGGCGACGGAGCCCCGCTGGAGGCTCTCAAAGCCCAGGCTGTGTGCGCTTATACATACGCTATGCGAAACGGCAATTTCGGCGCGGGTCAGACAATCGACTACGGTTTTGATTACAAGGGCACCAATGTTGAAAAAGCCGTTATGGAAGTGCTCCAGATAACCTCTGAGGAGCAGCAGCCCCACGCCACCTACATTGCCTCGGGCGGTCAGTATATAAACGCTGTTTATTACTCAAACTGCGCGGGCACCACCACCTCATCCATAAACGCCTGGGGGGGCTCAAGAGTCAGTTACCTTTGCGGCGGCACAAGAAGCCCGGAAACCACAGAGGTCTCCACAGCTTCATATTCCGCTCAGGAAATGCTCTCGCTCATACGCGGCTACGCAGAGAGAAACGGTCTGTCGCCCGTAATAAGCGAAAACCCCGCCGAATGGCTAAACATAGTCAGCCACGACGGAGCCTACAGCGACGGTATAGGATATATTGATAATATACTTGTTTGCGGTATGTCAATGGCGGGCAACGATTTCAGGACTTCGCTCATGAGAGGAAAGCTGAAATCCCATTGCTTCACAATCACTTATACGCCCTGATTTTCTTCACCGGCATAAGCCGTAAATTTTTCGGCGGAGTTGCTGTCTATCAGTCTGCAGATGATATCCGCAATCTCATAAACGGATTCCTCCATATTGCGCTCAAACCATTTGCGGAAAACTCCCAGCACAGCGCCCACATAAAATGAAGTAATATATTCATTCTCCGTGTTTCCGGGTATTTCCGGAAATGCGGAGAATAGTTTTGAAAACAGCTCATTCATCAGTCTCTCCATCTGACCGATTCTGACCGCGGCGAGGGCAAATGTGAAGTTGCTCTGAATGAACAGACCCACCTGCACTATAAGCTCGTGAAGGGAGCTGAACTTGTGCCCGGAGAGTTTTTCGGTGAAATCACCGGCTCTGTCGAGCAGATATAAAACTATAATATCTTCCTTGCAGGTATAATTGCGGTAATACGTCATACGAGAGAAACCGGCCCGGTTTGTTATCTCCTGAATGGAGATTTCATCATAGGGCTTTTCCTCCATGAGCATCAGCAGCGCCGTAGCCATACACTCTTTGGTTATGGACAGGTTCTCTTTATTGGTATTCCCCATTACAAAACCGCCTCTTTTGTCACATTACATTATAAGTTATTGAAATGTTCATAATTTGCCGTTACAATTGTAACAGTTACAAGTGTAACAGGTTTTCAGTATTTCGTCAAGCGGAGGAGTTTTATGCTTAGACTTGTTGATATAGTAAAAGAATACCCGACCGGTGATACCACGGTAACAGCCCTCAAGGGCGTATCGGTTGAATTCCGTAAGAGCGAGTTTGTTTCAATCCTCGGTCACTCCGGCTGCGGCAAGACCACACTGCTGAATATAATCGGCGGTCTTGACCAGTACACGAGCGGCGACCTTGTTATCGCGGGCAAATCCACAAAGGATTTTAATGACCGTGACTGGGATAATTACCGCAACCATTCCGTCGGTTTCATTTTTCAGAGCTATAACCTGATTCCCCATCAGTCCGTGCTTTCAAATGTTGAGCTCGCGCTCACCCTCTCCGGTGTTTCAAAAGAGGAGAGAAAACGCAGAGCAAAAGACGCGCTCGAAAAAGTCGGCCTCGGCGACCAGCTGAACAAAAAGCCCAATCAGCTGTCCGGCGGTCAGATGCAGAGAGTCGCGATAGCCAGAGCTCTTGTGAACGACCCCGAAATACTGCTCGCTGACGAGCCCACCGGCGCTCTGGACTCCGACACAAGCATTCAGATAATGGATATACTCAGAGAGGTCAGCGCGGACCGCCTTGTAATTATGGTTACGCACAACCCCGACCTTGCCAACGAGTATTCAACCAGGATAATAAGACTTGTTGACGGCAACATCACAGACGATTCAATGCCCTACAGCGAGGAGGACGAGCAGGCGTCAATTGAAGCGGCTCAGGCAAAAAGCGCAAAGGAAAGCAAAGAAAAGAAGCCATCGATGTCTTTCCTCACAGCCCTTTCCCTCTCGCTCAATAACCTTATGACAAAGAAGGCCCGCACCTTCCTCACCTCCTTTGCGGGCAGTATAGGCATAATCGGCATAGCGCTGATACTGGCGCTTTCAAACGGTTTCCAGGCATATATTGATTCCATACAGCAGGAGGCTCTCACATCCTACCCGATAACGGTTGATACCAACACTATGGACCTCAACTCGCTTATGACCTCGTTTTCGGGTATGACTCCCGGCTCAACGGGAGAGGTTGACCACGACCTTGACAAGGTCTATTCAAACACCCTCTCGGCAAGCATGATGGAGTCTCTCTCCTCCGAAATCTGGACCAACGACCTTAAATCCTTCAAGCAGTTCATAACCGACAACAAAGCTGAGCTGGACGAGTACGTAAGCTCCGTTCAGTATAAGTACGCGGGTGAAATGAACATCTATTATTCCGACACATCGGAAGGCCTCAATCAGGTTTACCCCAGCCCCGTAATAGACCTTATGAATAATATGATGGGCTCGTTTGATTTAGGCGGCTACAGCATTGACTCAACCACTATGGAGACCTACCAGAGCTACTACAACTCCTGGCTGGAGCTTGTCAACAATGACAGCCTGCTGAGGAACCAGTACGACCTCGTCAAGGGAAGCTGGCCGACCAAGTATAACGAGGTTGTGCTTGTGGTGGATAAAAACAACGAAATCAGTGACCTTGCGATACAGGGTCTCGGCATTATGACCGCTGCCGACCTCACCTCTTCGTTTATGAGCGTCGCCTCGGGCGAGGATGTCGAAATCAAAAAATATGAAATAGATTACGACGATATAATCGGCAGAAAATTCAAGCTCGTGCTTGAGCCGGACTACTACAGCTACAACAAGGAAACCTCGCAGTGGGAAGATATGCACGGCGATGATTACTATGTTCAGGGCCTTATAGAGAAAGCCGAGGATATAACCATAACAGGTATCATCAGACCGAGCGATGACAGCATTATGGTTGTCACAACCGGTTCAATAGGCTACACCACCGCTCTTACCGAGTATGTGGTGGAGGCAACCGGCGAAAGAGAAATCGTAAAGCAGCAGAAGGCGCACCCCGACACAGATGTTTTCACCGGCCTCCCCTTCGTGAGCGAAGATGAAGAAAAAGAAGAAAAGCCGGAAGCAAAGGATACCGGGGCAAAAGCCGCGGGCACCGATGTCTTTGAAACCCCCGAAACAGGTTTTGCCTATAACAGAGGCGAAGAGATAAAAACCGCGGGCACAGCCCAGCAATTCGACCTCTCATCGCTGCCATCCGCCACAGAGGAAGATGTTTACAGAGCCATTGATGAAAACTACAGCGGCGAAGAGGCGGAGAAATACAAGAGAACGGTTGAGCTGCTTCTCAAGCCCATACGCTCCTCATCCGAAAGAGCCGAGCTCATAGCAAACCTCAACGATATGCTTGCGGGCTATGAAATAGAAGGTATGGGCACAATGAGCGGCGAGCAGGCGCTCAATATGTTCAATATGCTTGACAACAATACAAAGCTCAAAGTGCTTTACGCAATAGCAAGCGGGCAGTTCAACGATATGGCTGTTCCCGAGGGTGAAGAAACGCCTGCCGAAACACCCGCTGAAGCGCCCGCCGGGGAAGACAAAAAAGATGAAAAGACAGACGGGAAAAAGGAGGAAACTCCCGAACCGGAGCCTGAGCCGGAGCCCGAACCGGAAGAAGAAAAGCCTCAGCCTCTCGCTCAGAACTACGCTCAGGCGCTCGCAATGCTCGGCGTAGGCGATATTGAGGTTCCCACCCAGATTAACATATACCCCAAGGACTTTGAGGCAAAAGACCATATATCCGAGATGATAAAGCGCTACAACAATGATCACGAGGGCAGTGAAATCAAATACACAGACTATATCGGACTGCTCCTGACCTCAGTGACAAAAATCATAAATATCATCTCCTATGTTCTTATCGCGTTTGTCGCAATTTCACTTGTTGTTTCATCAATAATGATAGGTATCATAACCTATATCTCTGTGCTTGAGAGAACAAAGGAAATCGGCATACTTCGCGCAATAGGCGCTTCAAAGCGCGATATATCCCGTGTGTTCAACGCGGAAACCTTCATTGTGGGTCTTGTGTCGGGCGCTATAGGCATCGGCGCAACGCTGCTGCTGTGCATACCGATAAATATACTCATAAAGTATGTGACCACCATACCGCATGTGGCGCAGCTTCCGTTTGACGGAGGGATTATACTCATTATAATCAGCGTGGTGCTCACCCTCGTTGCAGGTCTGATACCTGCCAGAATCGCATCAAAGAAAGACCCCGTAATCGCGCTCAGAACAGAATAAAAACCGGCAAAACAAATAAGTCCGCAGGAATATATGAATTCCTGCGGACTGTTTTTTATTTACTTCTTTTTTGAAGGCCAGGGTTACTGAGCGTAAGTTTCGGAAGCTGTTGCGGCGGGTGTGTAAGCCGGTGTCGTCTGAGCGGGAGTGATATACTTAGTGCTCACCCAGCCGGTATAACCGCCGTAAGAGGTTTTTGCCCAGCCCTCAACGCTCTCGGTAACGGTGATTGCCGCACCTTTAGGTATCTCGGTGAGCACCGCGGCATTGCTGCTTGAATCCTGCCTTAAATTAAGGCTGCTTGATGCTGTGCTCACAACATAGTTTCCGGGCTCGACTTTAATGGTGTTTGAGGCGGCTGCGCTTTGGCTCTGGGCGCATCTGTAAACCTCGCCGGCCTTGAGCTCAATGCCGTAAGCCTCAAACATTTCGGACACTGTAACCATTTTGTAGCCTGCCTGAGCAAGCTTCGGTATGAGTATTTCACAAACATCGGCACTGAAGTCATAAATCTCGTGCATAAGTATAATGCAGCCGGGAGAAACATTTGTCATAACATGGTCCACAATTGCGTTAAGCTCGGCGGTTCTCTGCTCCTGAGTTCTCGAGGAGCCTGCCTTATCCTTGTGCCTCCAGTCATTGGTGTCAATATTCCACTGAATGAGCGGCATGCCGGTTTCAGCGGCAGAGTTGCCTATGTTGCCTCCGGGCGCTCTTAGAAGAGTGGGGCGTTTGCCGGTGATTTCCTCCACCCTGTCGTTTACATAGCCGACTTCTTCGTGTATGGTTTCGGGAGAAGACTTGGAAAGATATTTATGACCCTTGGTGTGGTTGGCAATTTCATTGCCCATGTCAAAGGCCTCCCTGACAGCGTCGGGGTATTCGTCAATATTGTAACCTACCATAAAGAAAGTGGCGTGAGCGTCATTCTCCGAAAGAACACGCAGAATTTTCTTTGAGGAATCCGTTCCGGGTCCGTCATCGAAGGTGAGCGCAATAAGATTATCCGCAACGGTGTATGCCGGTTTCTCAGGCTCGGTAGTTTCCGTCTCCGGCTCGGATGCGGGCTGAGTATCAGTCTGAGAGGCGGTTTCGCCCTGTGTGTCGGGAGTTTTGCTGAGCGGATTGCTGCAAGACGCAAACAGGAGCATAACAGCAAGTGCGAGTATTGTGATTTTTGTGAGCTTTGTTTTCATAGCCATTTCCTTCCTTTATATTCCCGCGGAATAAGCCTTCCCGTGTGAGTAATGTATCTTGATGGGGCTGCTGATTACTTTTCTGAATTCAATATTTTCCGCCGCTGTTTTAAGCTCATTTTCAAGCTGCTTGTCTCTTGAATAAGCTGAAGCTTTACAACTTTCGGCGATTTTTTCGTTTATGCTGTCAAAGGTGTCAAGCGCAAGGTCTATCAGCGGCCCGCTGCCTGTATAAATGCAGCCCGTATTTCCCTTGTAGCCGGTAAAAATTCCGCTGAGGGAAACGCCTTCAAACAACTCGAGGGCAGAAGCAAGACCCGACGGCCTGAGATTTGTAACAAACGCCGCCGTTCCCTGCTGAGAAATCTTCCCGGCGGATTTTGCGATTGACTGCGCCTCAAGAAACGAGCAGTATCTCTGCGACGCACCCTGCGCCGTATTCATGTCTCTGAGACGCTGTGCCTGCTGAGCTGTCATATCACGCTGCTGGATGATTGCGATGTGGCAGTCGCCCGAATCTCTCAGCGCCTTGACCGCTCTTATGTAAAAGTTTGCCGTGTCTTCATTCTGCTCAAATCCGAGCGAACCGCGGTCAAGTATATCATAAGCGGCAATCGCCGGGTTGCCTTTATAATGCGAAGCTATTTTAAGCCATATTTCCACCGCTTCATTTCTGAGGTCAAGGCCCTTCCTGCCGTGATAGACAAACAGGTCCTCTTTGCCGTTTTCAAAGCCGGGTACATATTCGAGAGAAAGGATTGTGTATATACCGACCTTGCGGAATTTCTCAATCAGCTTATCCGCTCTGCTCAGGTCAGGCTCGGCTTTCTTAAGCTTGCCGTCTCTGAATAACAGATAGGATGAAAGCGGTATTCTCACACAGTTTATACCGAGCCCCTTTATTGACTTGACATCGGACTTGGTTATATGGTTTTCAAAGTATCTGCCGAATATTTCTCTCGCGCCGTAATTGCCGAATCTTGACGCGAGCTCATCAAAAACCTGCTTCCTGTCGCCCCTGAACACTTCTGTGTCTTTGGTGCAGCGTATCTCCGGGAGTGACAGATCTATCCCCGTCAAAACTGTTTCTCTGTTATCGGCTGTAGAGAATTTTCCGTTTTCGGCTCTGAGCATATCGCTGCAGTCAAGCGGCTTTCGCTTACGGCTGAGGTAAACTCCGCAGGCGGCCGGCAGCACAGCCGTAACGGCACCTGCCGATGCGCCCGCGATAGCAAATTTAGTTCCGGTTTTCATTTCTTCACCCCGTTATTTTGCGTTTATAAAAGATACCGTAGCCTCTGACCCCGGCATTTCTATACCCGTGACACCGTCGGAGATTACAAACCTCGCCGCCCTTGAGTACAGCGGGAAACACACACCCTGCTTAAGCAGGTAATCCTCTGCGGTAAAACATCCGCCGATTATGTCATCCTCCGAGGTAACAGCAACAAGATGCTCAATTATGCTCTGATATTTTTTTGAGTTATAGTTAAAAGGATTATCCTCATTAAGATTTGTCAGGAAGCTTACTGCGTCATTCTGACGGGCGGTTATGCTGCCTATCGCAATCTGATAATCCCCTGTCCTGATTGCGCGGGATATTTCCTGCTCGGTCATATCGGTAACATTTACCGTAACGGAAAGGCCGAAAAGCTTCTGCCAAATCTGAAGCTGATTTCTGACAGCGTGGTCATACTCAGGCGGGCAGATAACCGAGAGAGTCACATTGTCTGTTTCAAGCTTTTTCAGCCCTTTTTCGAGCTGCCTGAGCGCCTCTTTGTCATCGTGGGCAATTACCGGCGTCTGGTCGCCGACAAGGCCACGGTAGGGATATTGACCCACAACACAGCTCTCGGGTACAACCCCGCTCTGCATGTAGATATTGTCGCCCGTTTTTTCAAAAAGGCTTCTGTCAATACTTGAGCAGAGGGCTTTGCGGATATTGGCGTTTTTAAGCGATTCATCACCGCAGTTGAACATGAAACCATATATGGTGTTGATTACGTTTTTTGCAGTGCTGACATTATCGGGAAGAGGTGTATCCGGGCCTATGAAAGCGGCCGAGAACGAACCCGCGGAGAGCTTTTTTATAATCGTTTCGGTGTCATCGCCGAAGGAAAGGCTCACCGACGCCGGCAGCACCGTGCGGCTTCCGGCATAATATCTGTTTGACTTGATTGTCATTGACGCTTCGGGATCCCAGTAGCTGACAAAGAAGGGGCCGTTGCATATAATATGCCTCACTGTAAGGCCGTACCTGCCTCCCATTTCATTGAAAAAGTCCTCATTGCACGGCATAAACTCGCTCTCTGTGAGCCTTGTGAGAAAATCGGGGCTCTCCATAGCGAGATTAAACACAACGGTATTCTCATCCGGCGCGCTCACGCCAAGAGACGCGACATCGGCTTTGCCCGCGCTTATGTCGGCCGCTCCCGCTATCACACCGAGGCGGTGGGCAAGCGGAGATGCGGTTACGGGGTCAACTGCCCTGCGGCAGGCAAAAACGAAATCATCGGCGGTAACTTTTTCGTTTGAAAATCTGTCATAAAACTCTTCGCCGTATTCTTTTTTGAGAGTGGCGGGGCAATACCACTCGGTGCCCTCCTGAAGGTAGAAAGTGTAGGTCAGCCCGTCATCGGAAACATCCCAGCTCTTCGCGAGCCCCGGTATAATTTCGCCCGACCCGTCAAGGCGGACAAGCCCCTCGAATATATTGTTGATAATCAGCTTGGCTCCCGTTTCGTCCGCGTACTGCGGGTCAAGAGTGGCGGGAGATGACTGTATCGGATAGCTTATCGCTTTTCCCTGCCCGCTGCTTTTGCCGCACGAAGAAACGCAAAAAACGAGCGCTGCGGCAACAAGGGCGCATATTATTCTTTTCATTTGTCACCCTCCAGCAAGGCGGCAAGCTGATCCGCAAGAGCGCTGTTAACGGGCTTGGGCTGTTTGCTCTGCTGCCGCATATAATTCTCAACATCCCGCTTGCCCGCGCCGTCCATGCTTCTGCGTTTTTCAAAGTCGCTGAGCTTTTCGCGGTAGCCGCACGCGCAGTAAAACATTCGTTTATCGCCCTCGCCGCGCATTTCAAGCTTTTTATGGCACTGCGGGCATCTGGCGTTTGTGATTACGGACAGGCTCTTGCGGTAGCCGCATTCCCTGTCCTGGCAGACAAGCATTCTGCCCTTTTTGCCGTTTACCTCGAGCAGGTACTTGCCGCACTCGGGGCATACTTCCCTGGTTATATTATCGTGCCTGTACTGCGCCTCGCTTTTCCTGACCGCGGAAACAAGCGAGGTTGCGTAGGCGCGCATTTCGTTAATGAAATCCCTGTCTCTGACCTTACCCTCGGCAATCATCGAGAGCTTCTGCTCCCATCGTGCCGTAAGCTCGGCGGAGCGCAGGTCGTCGGGCACAATGGAGACAAGCTGTTTGCCCTTGGATGTGGGGTGAATCTCCTTGCCTCTGCGCTCAACATAGAAGCTGTCAAACAGCTTTTCGATTATATCCGCCCTTGTTGCGGGCGTACCTATACCTCCCGCGTTTTTGAGAGCGGTTTTCAGAGCACCGTCCTCCACCTGACCGGAAGGATTTTCCATAGCGGTGAGTAGGGTAGCCTCGGTGTATCTTGCCGGCGGCTTTGTCTTGCCGTTTACTATGCGCACTTCCTTAAAGCTGACCTTGGAGCCCTGCACAAGGGCAGGAAGACTCTGATCTCTCATATCCTCGTCTTCATTCTCGTCAAACGAGGATGAGCCGTAAAGCGCTTTCCATCCGGGGGCCTTTACAGTCTGGCCCTTGGCATAAAAATCATAACTGCCGGCGGTTATCTGCACCTGCACCTCGTCATATTCATAAGGAGCGCTGAGCACAGCAAGGAATCTGCGCACCACAAGGTCATATATGTGCCTCTCGTCATTTGAAAGGCTGTTAAGGTCAACATACTGCTCGGTGGGAATAATCGCGTGATGGTCCGTCACCTTGGCATCGTTGACTATATACTTCGTCTGTATGGTCTTCTGCCTGAGGAGCGCTCCGGCAAACTCTCTGTAAGGGCCTACCGAAATCGCTTTGAGCCGCTCCGGCAGAGTCGGAACAACGTCTTTTGTGATATATCTTGAATCCGTTCTCGGGTATGTAAGAAGCTTGTGCGTTTCATAGAGGCTCTGCATATATGAGAGAGTCTGCTTAGCGGAGTAGCCGTATTTCCTGTTGGCGTCTCTCTGCAGCTCCGTAAGGTCATATGCAGCGGGAGGAGCTTTGAACTTGTAGGTCTTGTTTACACGGGTGATTATGCCCTGCCTGCCTCTCACATTCTGAGCAACCTCCTGCGCACGGGCGGCATCAAACA
Organism: Clostridiaceae bacterium; assembly: GCA_016282855.1. Lineage (GTDB taxonomy): Bacteria > Bacillota > Clostridia > Oscillospirales > Acutalibacteraceae > CAG-177. Next base: position 45,800 of record JAEELT010000097.1, read on the forward strand.
TCCTCGCCTGGTTGTGCTTATCCTTATATAGCGCGGTGAATGAGCCGAGGTCGGCCCTGACCGTAAAATAGTCCCTGGGTCTGAATTTGAGTATTTCCTCTTCTCTTTGCACTATCATGGCTAAGGTGGGAGTCTGCACTCTGCCCGCTGAGAGCTGTGCGTTGTGCTTGCAGGTAAGCGCTCTGGTAACATTCAGCCCCACGAGCCAGTCAGCCTGCGCCCTGCTCTGGGCACTTCTGTAAAGATTATCATACTGCGACGACGGTCTCAGAGAGGCAAAGCCCTCCCTGATGGCCTTATCGGTCTGCGAGGATATCCAGAGGCGCTCCATAGGTTTCCTGCAACCCGCCTTGGCGATTATCCACCTTGCAACGAGCTCTCCTTCGCGCCCAGCATCTGTCGCAATAACAACTTTGCTGTATTCGCTGCTGTTGAGCAGGGCGCTCACGGCCTTGAACTGCTTTGAGGTCTGCCCTATCACAACAAGCCTGAATTTTTCCGGCATCATGGGTAAATCCTCCATGCGCCAGCTCTTGTATTTATCGCTGTACGCCTCCGGGTCCGCAAGGGTTACAAGGTGACCCAGAGCCCAGGTCACAACATATTTGTCGCCGATTATACAGCCGTTTCCGTTTCTTTTGCAGCCAAGCACACGCGCAATATCCTTGGCCACGGACGGTTTCTCTGTCAATACAAGTATTTTTGCCACGGCGCTTCGCCTCCTTTTAGCAAATTGACTGTTTTGCTCACGCCTTGTAAAACATCGGTCTTGCGTGCTTTTTCGTAAAGGAAACAAGCACCACTTCATCTCCGGCGGAATAATTATCAAGAGAAGCGTTATTCAGAAACTTCTCAAAAGAAACTGCGTTATTCACCTTAACCGCGCCTGCCTGAATCTGCGCCCTGCCCCCGCTTTTTGAAAGCAGAGTGCCCTTAGCGCATATATACGGCTTTTTGCGGGCCGTTGCGGCAAAGCCTGCGGGCACTGCGAAACAGATAAGCGACGGTATAAGCAGAATAAGCGCCGCCCTGCCGTAATCCCCCGTATAAAAGATAAACGCAAGCGCCGCCGTAACGGCTCCTATGATAAAAAATGCCGAAGCGCCGATTACGCAGTAAAGAACATATCTTTTATAAAAAGATGTGCGCCTGAGTTCCGAATAAAGAGCTTCGTCAAACATAGCTTTCTCCTCAGTCTTTATATTCTGCGGCAAAAGCGGCAAGCACGCCGCTGTCCGCCCCGTAGCTCTGCATTGTGACCGCCCTGCCGTTCACGGCGTTGAAGAGCATCTTCTGCCCGTTCATGCCGCCTTTGAAAAACACGGTACCCGTAGGGTCCCACTCAAAGCAGTATTCGTTTTTGAGCACTTCATCAACCCACTCTTCGGAAATGAGCCTTTTGCCGGCGTAAATTCCCCTGTCTCTGTAAAGCATCGGCAGTTTTATCATATCTGATGAGTGGATATAAAGCCCTGTAGCGCCTATGGGGTAACCCATAGGGCAGTGGCTCCACGCCGCCTCCGCAAAGCCGAGGTCCGCAAGAAGTTTGTCCCAGAGAAAATCATCCAGCTTGGCACCGGTTTTCTCGGTTACGACCCTTGACAAAAGATAGTAAGCCGCGTCTGTGTAGATGCGGTCTTCGCCCGGCTCGTAGGCAAGAGGCTCCGAAAACATTTTTCTGAAATGGTCGCGCCCGAAACACATTGTGGAATCCGTATCGATATCCATAAATCCAGGGGGGAAGCCCGCCTTGTGCAGCAGAGCGTGCCTGACCGTTGCCTTATGCCAGCGCGGGTCAATATCCGCGGGAAGTTTCCCGCCGAAAATATCAGTTATCTTTTCGTCAAGAGACAGCAGCCCCATATCACGCAGAATGCCTATTGCCGTCATTGTGAAAGCTTTGGCACCCGAATAAATATCCTGGCAGCGGTTTGCAGCCACAAGCTCAACCGTTTCTGTTTCGCCGCCGGGCAGCTGCTCGGAAAGGCGGATAACATTGTCTCCCCTTTCCTTTATGATTTTTACATATTCATCAAGAAATCTGCTCATTGATGTATTTCTCCGCTATATCAGCCGCGCACCTGCAAAGCTCAGAGCAGGGGCGTTTCTTATAAAACTCAGCCGTCCTTTTGTCGGGCACGGGACCTGAGCCCGCCTGCCCGGCAAGAAGCTCACGGCAGATGAAACTGCCGTTTTCCTCTTTGAATTCACCTATCGCTTTCTGAATGACGGCATATAAACCGGCCTTCGCCTGCCTGTCGCCGGGATCATCCGACGCCCTTAAAAATGATATTGCGGCAGTCATACCGCTCACCGCTCCGCAGATTTCGCGCATTCTCGCGAAGCCGCCTCCGAAACCCGCCATAAGCTTCAGCGAGGTTTCGCGGTCAAGGCCCGTTCTGTCCTCAAAAGCGAGAAACACGGCCTGCGAGCAGTTGCAGCCCTGCTCAAAAAGTTCCTTTGCTTTTTCTCCTCTTGTCAATTCAACAACCTCATTTCAGTTTGTGGATGAAAAGCCCGCTGAGCAGCTTCGGCTCAAACCAGGTGGATTTGGGAGGCATTATTTCGCCCGCGTCGGCTATGCTCATCAGCTCGTCAACGGATGTGGGATACATTGAAAAAGCGAGGTCCATATCTGTATTGGCTCTTTTCACAAGCTCGCCGAGGCCTCTGATGCCGCCGACAAAGTCTATGTTTTTGCTCTTTCTCGGGTCATCAATGCCGAGCACGGGGGCAATAAGATTATTCTGAAGTATTGAAACATCGAGCGAATCGATTACATTGCCGGGGTCGAAAGTGCCCTCTTTGGCGGTAAGCTTATACCAGTTGTTGCCCATGAGCATGCCGAATGTGTGCACTGCATCCGGAGCGTAAGGCTCCGGCCCGGCCTCTTCAATGTCAAACTTTTCGGAAATCCTGCGAAGAAGCTCTCCGGGTGAAACGCCCTTGGGCATTTTCGCTACTCTGTTATACGGCATGATTTTAAGCTCGTCAGACGCAAACAGCACCGAGAGGAAATAATTGAACTCCTCGCTGCCGTCAAATCCGGGATTCTCCTGCCTGCGCATAAGACCTACTTTAACGGCGGAATTTGCCCTGTGGTGTCCGTCAGCAATGTAAAGCGCGTCAACGCTCATGAACAGGTCGGAAATCTTTTTTACCGTTTCGTCATCGTCCACTGCCCAGACAGTGCTGCCTATGCCATCTTCGGTTACGAAATCATAAACAGGCTCATGCGTGCCGGTCCAGCCCGAAATAAGAGCTTTAAGCTCGGGGCGCGGTCTGTGAACAAGAAAAATCGGGCCGGTGTTCGCGTCGCAGTAGTTCACGTGGTTTATGCGGTCTATTTCCTTGTCGGCACGGGTCAGCTCGTGCTTCTTTATTTTATTTTGATTGTATTCATCTATGGATGTGCAGCCGACAAGCCCCGTCTGCACTCTGCCGTCCATAATCTGACGGTAGATGTAGAACATCGGCTTTTCATCCTGTGCGAGTATTCCCTGCTCCTCGAGCGAGTCAAGTATTTCCCTCGCCTTGAGGTAAACCTGCTCGGAATACTGGTCGGTGCCGCGCGGAAAATTGACCTCGGCTCTGTCTATGCGCATAAATGAATAAGGCTTGTCCTTAACCATCACATACGCCTCTTCACTGCTCATAACATCATAAGGCAGAGAAGCGACTTTTGAGGCATATTCGGGAACGGGCCGTACGGCCCTGAAAGGTCTGAAAACTGACATGGAGAACCTCCGCAAAAGTGTTTCATTATATTATAATATTTTATATAACCGTTTGTCAAACAATATCGGAGTTTTTTTGCCGGGATTTGCGAGTAAAATTTCTGCCCGGTATTCGGCGACTCAATCAATATAAAATCCTTATAACTGATTTCCAATTATCAGCCTTCGCTTTCTTAAAGTACGGAGAGCTGCGGAAATCCGCAGCCCTCCAAAGTGTTTGTTATGATTGTTTTTTATTGGATACTGACAGGCTTAAAGGCAAAAGCGTAAATACTGACTTTATCAGAGCAATTATTCTGCGCAAAAAGCCTGAGAATTTTCCGTCTGCAATGCCGTCTGCCGGTTTTTCTTTATTTTCTGCTTCATCGGCAGTCTCTTCAGAGGATTTTGCTCCTTTTGTCTGCGCAGCTTTATCGTCTTCAGGCTTAACTTTTATATCTTCCTGAATACCGAAAACAGATTCCGGAGTGAAATCTTTCGCTTTTACTGCAGATGCTCCGGGCAGAGCACTCATACCGTCGTCTATTATTCCCGGCAAGCTGTCAGTCTGCGCCGCAAAAAACGCCGGGCCATTGCCCTGCTTGGCGTTTGCCGTGCCGGATACCTGATCGATTTCTGCCTTGTTCTTGTTGCACATAATCAGCAGATTGGCATCGGAGCTTGAGAACGAGAGTGACTGGTCAACATTGGCCGCCCTGAACATATAAGGCACTCTTTCATCGGATGCCTTGCTCCAGCTGGGTTTCTTGGACTCCTGGATGGCGATGTTGGTGTCGCTCGAGGTCACGGAGCCGCTGTTATCAAGGTCACCGTAGATAACCACTCTGAACTGCTCAACGAAGTTTCCGTTTTCGTCAAAAACCTTGACTATTGTACCTGTACCGACATAAGAGCCCTGGCAGTTGGATATCACACAATCTCCCGAGCCTGTGCTCAGCTGAGCTTTGAGCTCATCCGGGGTGGTGTACTGATCGATGCCGTAAATAAACCAGGAGTCATATTCGGGCGAATCTTCGGCATAAGTTACATAATCACCATAATCCGTATCGTCTGCGGCAATCAGTGCAGTTACTCCATACGGCAGTTCAGTTGAATCCGGATTGTTTGTTTCAACCACCGCATTTCCGTTTGAGTCGCGGCGCTCTATCATAATCTTGCTGCTCGTGTCAGGCATCAGTTTGTCAATTGTGCCGGAAGAAATCTTTTGCCATACTGCATAAAGAATAAGGTCCTCATCACCTATCAAAGCCTTGATGTCTTGACCAACCTCATACATAGGCTCAGTCGCCTGCTTGTCTGTTGACCAACCGAGGAACACATAGTTCGTTCTCGTGGAAACCGGATTGTAAAGTATAGTTGCAGAATCTCCGCTATTATACTTATTAGTATCAACGGGTACGGTTCTGCCGTTATCATTATACTCTACAACCCTGTAATCATAAGTTGCGGTTGTGGCATATGTTGCTATTATGTCTTTATCCTCATTAGATATAATAACAAAAATATCATAATCGCCGCGTTCAAGTTTCTGCTCAGAATCTGATGCAAAATCAAACACATTGGTGAAGCCCGAGCCTACCGCGCTCACTCTGACTGATATATTATAACCGGCAAGCATTTGGTAATCTCTGTTTACAGTATATTCAACACCGTAAGTAGCATCAAGACCGTCTTTCGGCTTGAGATTAAGTGAGATTGTCAGTTCTCCGTCTTGTGAAATGCTGGCATTAACATCATGTTGCTCAAACACAGGATCCTCACTTTGTTCACCGACATTTATTCTTACATCTGCACTGCGAATATAACACTTCCATCCTTCTACCGTCTCAAGCACTTCAAAATGATAAGTGTGCCCTGCTTCAAATAATTGGGGCGCAATGAAGAAAGTGGTATTATGCCATTGATTATCAGTTCCTGTCAGATAATTGCCGCTTCCTATTAAACTTCTGACTGCGGTTGTTGTGCCTTCTGTTTCATCAACCAGATTTATAACTGCTCTCTCACCGTTATTCTCGTCTATATCGTAAGCCATAATATTCAGAATAACATTCTCACTCGGCGCGCCGCTGAGCGTGAATGATTTGCCAATCTGAGTCGGCACATCAAATTTGGCAGTGATATCATATATCCCGTTTATCACATCCTTTGTGCAATAGTTATACTCGGACTCCTTGTAAGCCCACTGATAATGGCTTGTAATATCATACGTATGATCAACATCCACTTTTTCCATGTTCCAGCCGACTATAGTATCTCCGGCTATATTATTAATAAAAAGCTTGTAGTTTATTTCGTCGCTGTCAACTGTTAAGGGCTTCTCGTGATGGTTTATCTGTAAGGTAAATTTGCCGGAATCCGTGTCGGAGTAAAAACCCGATTCCAGATAATAAGTATTATTCATCACCAGTGAGCTCGATATCCAGCAGTCTTTAGGGTACCATTCTTCATTGCGCTTTTTCACGGTGCCGTCTTCATTGAATATATATCTGTTTTCACCGTTTATGCCGAGATTATTGTAAATATCATAGCTCTTGCTTTCGGTAGGCTTAAATCTGAAATATGCTCTTATGCCTCCGTTCGCAGCGGTACCATCAACCGCATCCTCCTCTGTAATATCAGTAAACGGCAGCTCTTCAACGTTCAGCGTCCCGGAAATAATGCTTCCCGGTGCAATATCAACAAGATATTGTTCCTTATTTGAGAACATAAATGACGCATTTACGGATGATGATGCTCTGTAACACTTGCTCAGGTCGCCGTTGCGTATCTTTATCATATCGGTCTGATTTCTTGCACCGGTCAACATAAGCGCAAGAGGAGCTGTGTCATCGGCATCGACAAGATAGTAAAGATGCTCTTTCGCGTCGCTTGTTACGGCATTGAAGCTGCCGGCTCCGCCGATTTCAACAGGATTCAGATAATCAAAACTGATATTGTAACTTTCGGCAGCATTAGCAGAGCAAGAGATAATATATGTCTCGTCTTTTTCAAAGTATACAGGAATATCTATTCCGTAAAAATGATATGAAGAATAACTATAATCCCTACCATATTCCCTGTCATAAACATAATAATGATTAGTTTTTTCTTCCAGCCAAGTATTATCTTTGCATCTTAAAACTCCTACAAACGATTTGTCGCTGTCATATGAACGAATACGGTAATAGCCGGTTGCTTCGGCCGTATATGAATAATACTCCGATGTTGAACCGCTCGATGCCGAACGCGTTACGATGTGTTTTGTATCTCCGGGGGTTATCTCATAAGCGCTCTGAACGGTAAATTTGCTGACCGACGGAGTTCCTCCCAGTGCTTTTATGTAATAAGTCAGCCCTTCTTTGAGGTAATACAGTACATCTCCTGATTTATCGGAAACTCGCTCATAATCAGCAATGTGCCCTGCGTTGATACACTTTACACTTATGTCGTTGTAAGCAGATGAATCAAAAGCCTTAAGCCCAAAATATCCGTCTTTTTCGGGGGTAAAGGAATAATAACCGTTTTCTCCGTCGTTAAACGGTTTTATATCCCCGTCGTGTATTATCTCGTATTCATGACCGTTTATGGAGATTTTAAAAGTTACAGAAGTTGATACGGCAGTAGGTCTTATTCTGAATGAATATGTTGTTCCTTCATCCAGCTCAAAAGCATCTCCATCCGAACAGTTTCCTTCATACCACGATAAATAATTGTGCCCGTCGTGAGATGTTACTATGATATCTGCCACCGCTCCGTTTGAAAGAGAAATCTTATACTCCTCATCATCCGGCGCCGTAAATGAATAATAATGGCAGATGTAATCTCCCTCACCCTGAAACGTAACCGTTTGATCTAATACTATTTCTGTCGGATTATATTTCTCAAAGTGCAGCTTGAAACTGCCGCCGGTATCATATGTGCCGAACCAGTATTCCTCACCTTCTTCAAGCTCAAAAAACACATCAAAACCCGAAACGGTCTCATCATCAATACCAGATTCTGAATACATATTAAAAGTAGACTTGAGCCATAATTCCGAATAATCGGAATTCACTTTATATACATCAAAACAAGGAATGCCTGCGGATATACTATCCGCGTACACTCTGTAATATCCGGATTCTTCCGGAGTGAAGGAATAGTATGTTTTTAATTGATTATATGTTGAGTTCACTCCGACCGTCTTGGTGTCTTCCGGCCTGATAGGCGCTGCCGATGATGCTTCATATCTCATATACAAGGTTGAATGAGCTGCGCTGAGTTCAGCCGCGTAGAGCCCGCCTTTTTCAAGCTTCAGATTTGCGTCGAGCCCGGAGTATTTCAGCGATGACAGTCCTGCAGAATAATCATATCCCTCAACAATACACGACCATCTGTACGGATTCCCGGTGGCTGAATCGCCGCCGGTGAAATACAAATGACGGCTTTCATTATCAGGAAGTCTGAATGCCGCATATTTTGTGCCCGGTTCAATTTGAGTCGTTCTGTTCGGCTCGAGTACCTGTGTGGCTATTTCTTTTACCTCAATATCATACTCGCCTGCTTCTCCCCCACGATATCCGAGCCGCAGATATACCTTTTCTCCTGCATCTAAAAGCAAATCAAAGTAATACGGAGCGCTGGAAAAATATTTGCTATTTCCTGTAGAAAACGAATCATCATAGCAGAATAAAACATCGGGAATATAGTCAGAAGTTTCGGTTATTGTAAACCGGTAAACTGACACTTTAGGTGCGCAAAAAGCAACTCTCGCTTTATTGTCGGATCCCTCCCCGAAGGTAACTCTTTTCGGAACATTAAGAGCATTGATTACAGAATATAAAGACACACCGCATCTGTCACACAAGCCGTCAAAAACATCATCAAAATGCTTGTGGGTAACTGTAAGCTCGGCAGTAGTATATCTATTCCAATCATTATTAATCCCTATATAATAGGTCCGGTTCCCGATGAGAGAGGCCTCAATTGTGGTTTTTCCCGAAGAGGAAGAAAGTTTGGTATTAATCGGATTCTTGTCCTCATCATAAAAGCTTGCTTCGACCGTACTTGTCCATGCTATAGAAGCGGAAAAATCCGCGCTTCTGTCCGGAATAAACTCAACATATCTCATTGTATTTGAGGGCAAATCTATTATTTTGGTTTCGTCCTCGTTAATGCTGTATCTTGTTTCGGCTTGACACACATCGCAAACGCCGTCGTCATCATCGTCCAGATGTGAATGCATAACTACAAAGGAATAATTACGGTCATAGCTTCCGGCTTCAAGCTTGATAATATAAATTCCGTTTTCAAGCAGAGAATAAGTATAGGTGCCATTACTGTAACTATAATTAAGAGTTTGTCCGCCTGATGTTTCTAGACCGCTGCTTGAGAACAAATAGTCCCCGCTGTGTGCAGGTATAAACACTGCCTCATAGTTTTC
>JAEELT010000098.1 GCA_016282855.1 Clostridiaceae bacterium
ACGGAGGCATAGCTCAGCTGGTCAGAGTGCCTGCTTCACACGCAGGAGGTCCACGGTTCGAGCCCGTGTGTCTCCACCAGAAAAGAGCACGCTGAAGCGTGCTCTTTTCAACTAAATCCGTCCTTGCGGACGGGTGAAATCCGCCTTCGGCGGGTTGGTGACAGATTTAATTTCACCGGATGCATCAGCATTCGGTTTTATTTTTCTGTTCTTAAGAGACAAAACAAACAGCCGCATGTGAGCGGCTGTTTGAAATAGTAATGCGCTTCCGAAAATCCGGTGCCGGCTTTCAGCCGGCAAGCCGTCATTCGGCTCTTTTAGATCTTGCACAAACCACCGGTTCAACCGGTGGTTATTATTTAATTATCTCACTGAATTTTACGATATTGTATTTTGAATACATTTGTAAGGCATCGTCAAAGAAAAAGTCAAGTTTTCCGGCGTCATGACAGTCAGATGTAAGAATAAAGAATCCGCCTCTTTCATGAATGTATTCGGCTATATCAATGGCAGGGTAAGGCGTTAAGCGAACCCCCCGGGCTATTGCTCCGGTATTGATTTCAAAAGGTTTGTTATAAGGAATAAGTCTGTCGACTGCATCCTGCCAGGCTTTTTTATAGCGTCTGTCTTTCGTGTCAAACGCGCAGTCTGCCTCATTGAATTTTGCGACTATATCAAAGTGACCGATAATATCGGCGTTGAATTTTTCGCATACTCCGCCGGCAAGCTCAAAGTATTTAACGGCGTATTCAATAAGCGATGAGCCGAAATACCTGTCAGCCGCTTCCTGCTGTTCTTTAAGAGAGCTGTCAACTGCGGGATATTCGTCTCCTTCATTAAGATAATGAACCGACCCGATTGTGTATTCATATTCTCCGGGCAGTTTGCCGCAGAAGTAATCAAGCTCGGTGCCGCAGTATATATTTATTTTATCTTTATATTTATTTTTAATATTATTAATTTCATTTATATACTGCAGCGATCCTTCTTCTGACATACACCATCCGCAGTCAAAAGCATCAATATAAGCATGACCGGAAAATCCGAGTGCCGTGAATCCTTTTTCAATCGCTGATGATACCATTTCTTCCGGAGTGTTTTTACCGTCGCAGTATTTAGTGTGTGAATGAAAGTTTTCTTTATACATTGTGGACTCCATAAAATAAAGCCCGTACTTTCGTACGGGCCTTTTGTTAAATAATTTATGCTTCTGCTTCAGCTGTGCCGCGCTTAAAGATTTTATTGAAGAAGTTTTCTATTGCCTTGAAAATGTTATCAATGATATCGCCGATTGAAAGAACCTTGCCTTTGACTTCGTTTCTGGCAATTACATAAACCGCATTGACAACAGAGGTAGGAGTAACAGCATTGTATGCGGGATACTGGAATGTGCTGTCCATATCTCTTGTCTGAGCTTCGCCGTCAACTGCAGATGTATAAGTAGCTCCGTTTAAAATATCGCTGTTGAAGATAACATCGCTGATATTGTTGCAGATTGCATTGGTGAAGGAGAAACTGAAGAGTGTGGTGCCGATCTTCTCAACAATAGCGGTTACAAATGTATCTGCCCCGTATTTGGCAATAACATTCTCATCTTCGCTCATGAAGAGCGTCTTTACAAAGAGGCCGATGGCATCGTTAAGGTATGTTGAGTAATAACCTTTGTCGCCTGCATAAATCTCTGCCTGATTCTGAAGAGAAACATCAGATGTTGAAACAAACGCATTGGTGTTTACGGTAACAATCGATTTGATGGGCTTGTATTCAGAAACGGGCTGTTTGAAGAGAACTTCTTTTGCAAGCTCAAGGAAAGCCATCTCGTCAACCTGCTCAAAGCTGACGTTGTAGTTAATCTGGTTCTTGATCTTGCCGATAATGCCTTCGTTCTGAGCAAGCTTGAGATCATAGAGTGACTGGCTGCCGGCTTCTCTCAGACCGAGAAGAAGACCGATTGCAAATTCATACCACTCTTTATCATTGTTTGAAAGTGAAGCTTCAACCCATGAAACAGCGCCGTCTTCTACAAAGAATGTGGTGTAAAGCTGATCCATGATTGCATACTGATCGCTTGTGTTCCAGAGAGCGTCAACAACGCTGGTGCCGACATCGTAAACCTTGAGAGCAACAGCTGTGTAGGCATTGCTTTGCATTGCGATTCTTCCAGCGGTGGTGAGAACCTTTGATGCTGCGAAGCCGCCGGCGTTGAGAACTTCCTTCTTTATGATATCCTTAACGCTTGAATTAATGTTATTAACAAGGTTGCGGGCTGCTGTTACAACAACATTGTACTGGCAGTTGTTTGCAAGATAGTTAAGGAAGTCTTTGTAGTAGTCGTTTGCCGCCTGAACTGAAAGGATCTGTGCATATGCCTCGATAACCCTGTCTCTCTCTTCTTCATAGAGATCGCCGAGTTCGATGGCGTATTTGATATACTTGAATGCGGTGGTCCACTCGGTCGAGGTGAGAGTATCGGAAATCTTTACATAGCCATTGACCTTCTGAAGAAGATCGTTGAAGTCGCTCGCGGTTTTGAGAACCTTGAGGATTTCATTGAACTTTGACTCTCCGATATTGGCGTCAACCTTTTCGATGAGTGAGCAGAGGATCTTCTCTGCGTTGTCGATTGAAACGCTGTTATCAAAGCCGTTTTTCCATGCATCATCATAAAGAGCGAATGCTGTGTAGGTGAGCATGGTTCTGGCAAGATTCTCATTGTTTTCGGCAACATATTTCCAGTGAGCTGATTTCTCATTATTGAGCAGCTTGGTAATGATGATTCCGAAATTGCCGTTCCATCCGTTTACTCTTGTCTGAGCGGAAACGAGCTCGGGCTCGGTGCTCTCAGCAAAAGCGGAGTAGGGTACGACGCAGAGAACCATAAGCAGCGCCAGGGCGATTGCTAAGATTTTCTTTGACATAGTAATTGCTCCTTCAACACATATTTTACCGCTTTTTATTATATATAATATTGGATAAAAATTCTATTAACAAACTACACAAAATTTAAAGCTGTAATTAGGTGAATTTTACTGCAATTGTGATAAATCAAATTCTGCGATAAAACCATTATTTTTAGGGGTAATCAAAGTGTTGATATTTTTCTCCATCAGATTAAAGAATTCATCCACGATTTTTCTGTCTTTTTCATTTCCTCTTACACACATCGAGAGAGTCAGTTCATTTCTGAGAGAAGTCGCGGAAAGCAGCACGAACGGCTTGTATTTGACTGCTCCGGTCATAAATCCTTTTGACGGTTCATGTCCGTCAAGAGCAAGCTTATCAACCTCGAGTATTCCTATATTGCTCATTGCAAGAAGGGGATTGGCATAGCCGATTTTGATTATTTCTTCGCTTGCCGCGTGAGGCATTATTTTGTATCCGAGCGAGAGAAGCGGCAGGCCGTAAAGCCCCATGTATTTATCCTGTTTGAATTCATTTGCGGATCTTATCACATACTGCAGAGTTTCAAAAATATCTCTGCCGAGCTCCGGAATCCTGCACTGCATCCACGCTGTATGATTGGTATAGCCGAGCTCATCATTTGATTTGAGATGTCGCCTTAAATCGATTGCGCAGGAGATGCTGACGCTTTCGTTTTTACCGAATCCGGCAAGCTCATACAGGCTGTAAAAATAGGCGGCCATAAGCATATCGTTTATAGT
>JAEELT010000099.1 GCA_016282855.1 Clostridiaceae bacterium
AAAGAGAGTGATGTTAAATGAGCAGGCTTGTTGCAAAGACTCCGCCTATGGGCTGGAACAGCTGGGATTGCTACGGCAACTCCGTGAATGAGGAGCAGCTCCTCGCAAACGCCGACTATATGGCAAAAAATCTCAAAGAATACGGCTGGGAATATGTTGTGTGCGACATTCAGTGGTCAGAGCCGACCGCCGACGGTTTCGCTTATCACAATTTTGTGCCCCTTTGTATGGACGGCTTTTCCCGCCTTATTCCTTCGCCCGAAAGGTTCCCCTCATCTGCGGGCGGAAAGGGCTTCGGCCCCATAGCGGATTATATACACTCGCTTGGGCTTAAATTCGGTATTCATATAATGAGAGGTATTCCCAGGCAGGCGGTTCACGCGGCTGCGCCCACCGTAACGCCCGGCATTACCGCCAGGGACATTGCTCTGCAATATTCCATCTGCCCCTGGAATACTGATATGTACGGTGTCGATTATGAGAAAAAAGGCGCTCAGGAATATTATGATTCCCTTTTTGAGATTTACGCCGAATGGGGGGTTGACTATGTCAAGTGCGACGATATTGCAAACACCGAGTTTCTCCCGCACAATCCCTACTCCGCGCGCAGGGAAATCGAAATGCTCAGAAAGGCGATAGACAGATGCGGCAGGGATATAGTCCTTTCGCTCTCTCCCGGTCCCGCTCCCGTAGCCGAGCACGCCCATCTCGCGGCCAACGCCAATATGTGGCGCATAACCGGGGATTTCTGGGATGACTGGGATAAGCTTCACGATATGTTTGACCGCTGCTTTATGTGGCAGGATTATACGGCGCCTCATTCCTGGCCGGACTGCGATATGCTCCCGATAGGCCACATAAAGCTCTGCGAAGAAAAAAACAGATATACTCATTTCACAAAGGATGAGCAGATAACAATGATGACCCTCTGGTGCATATTCCGCTCACCTCTTATGATAGGCGCCGAAATGCGCGACAATGACGCTTTCACCCTTTCTCTGCTCACCAACGCCGAGCTTATTGAAGTGCTCAGATGCTCACACGGCGGCAGACAGGTGAGAAGGGATGAAATAGAAGGCAAAGGCGAAATTGTCTGGAAGGCGCAGGGCGACAACTGCGAATACACGGCCCTTTTCAACACAGGAGATAAAGAGAGAGAAATTGCCTTTGACTGCGGGGCGCAGACAGTGCGTGATATTTGGGCTCACGCCGATATTGCCAACACGGGCTCACTGACCGTTGCTCCCCACGGCGCAAGGCTGATAAAGGCGGCTGAATAATATGGAAGAAAGAATACCCAATTACAGAAAGGCAACCGAAAAGCCCGACCACATAATGGTAAGTATCTATGACGACGCGAGGTCGTCTATGGCTGTAACCTGGCGCACAAGCACCGCAGTACAAACGGGGTATGTGCTTTATCACGAAGAGGGCGGGGAGGTTATCAGAGCCGACGCCGTCAACAGGGAATTCAGGAGCGACATAAACACCTCAATTATTCATTTTGTGCGTCTTAAAGGGCTCAAAAGCGGCACGAGATATTACTACACCTGCGGCGATGACGCAAGCAGAAGCAAGGAGTTTTATTTTGAGACTGAGCCCGATAACCTTACAAAGTTCAGTTTCATCTGTATATCCGACCATCAGAAGGATAACGATCACTATAACCCCGATTATTCCTCGCTCAACGCTTTTCTCAAAAAAGTTTTTGCCGAGCATCCCGAGGCGAGATTCATATTCACCGCCGGCGACAATACCAACAACGGTCAGCACGAAATACAGTGGAACGCGATGTATGAGGGGCTTGAAGGCATAATCGAATACCGCCCGTATATGATGTGCTGCGGCAACCACGACAACCGCGGCTTTGAGTTTTATTTTCCCGAGGAAAAGAACAGGTATTATGCCGAGCCCGCCGAGTTCTTCAACACTCAGCACGAGCTTTCATATCCCAAGAACGGCCCCGAGGGCTGGCAGACCGAAAACTATTCCTTCAATTACGGCAACGCTCATTTCAATGTTTTCGGCGTGAATGAGCCGGAGCTTGTCAACGAGTGGGCAAAAAGCGACATTGACTCCTGCGGCAAAATGTGGAAGTTCGGCGCTTATCACTTTCCCATTTACTACGCCGGTCCCAACCTCTCAAACGATGACGGCTATCCGATGATGCGCGAGTGTATGGAAAAGCTTGATGTCCTTTTCTCCGGGCACGAGCACGGCTTTTCAAGGACCTTCCCGATTAAGAATGAGGAGATGTTTGACCGCCCGTCGCAGGGCACGGTGCATTATGAGCTCGGCAACGGCAACTATAATCCGCCGGGCACCAAAATCTGCGCCAAAATCTGGCACGCGTCCTACTACCCTCAGGAGGAAAAGGTTGCGTCATACTGCCTCGTTGAGGTTGACGGCGGCAGGGCAAAATTCACCTCGATACTCAATGACGGCAGGATAGTCGATGAGTGTATCATAGATAAGGACGGCGACGAAATCATACCGCGCAGAATCGCTCCCGTATTCGGCCCCGGCAGGACCAGATTGTTCTATAAAGGTGTTGACCTCGGTCTTGCCGCGGCGGAAATACTGCCGGAGTGCATTGACGGAATCTGGTATATACCCGCAGGCACGCTGGTATCCTTTATAGGCGGGGATGTTTTCAGAGAAAAAGGTAAAATGACGCTTTCGGTTTACGGCAGGCAGGCGGTTTACACCTGCGGCTCAGTCACCGCTCTCACTGACAGCGGAGAGGTGAAGCTCGAGGGCGCGGCTTTAAGGGGCAAATGCGATCAGATATTTGTGCCCCTTGATTCATTCTGTAAAATATTCGGTATGAAATGGGCCTATGCCCGCCGCAATAATTTCCTGACTGTTGAGAGCTCCAATGAGAGCCATCCGGTCCCGGTACAGCCCTATTGAGCTTAAATAAAGCGGATAATCTCATCTGTTCCAAATATCAAAACCGTTATTCAGGAGGATAAAACAATGAAAAAATTGATTTCTCTCGTTATGTGCGCTGTGATGATTATCGGCATAACCGCCGCTTCCGGCGCTTCTTTCACGGCTTTTGCCGCGGGAGCGTACACCGGCATTTCGTTTAATGTGACCTATCATCAGACCGAAGCCCGTTCAATCCTGCCTATGATAAATGAATTAAGGCTCGGCGAAAACGCATGGTACTGGAGCCGCGGCAACACCTCGAGAATTTCTTTCGCGGGTCAGCTTTCAGCTATGGTATATGACTATGAGCTTGAACAGGCTGCCATGCAGCGCGCGGCCGAGCTGATAATCAAATTAGCTCATACGCGTCCAGACGGCACGGATGCGGGCAAACTGTTTGCTTTTGACCCCGCCACGGATTCCCGCGGCGAGAATATTGCCGCCGGCTCTTCATTATCCGCCGAATCGGTTCACAAGGCCTGGGAGGAGGAGAATGAGCCTTACGAGAGTCAGTCTCACAGAAGAGTTCTCCTTGACAAGAAATTAACCGCTGTAGGTATCGCCTGCGCGGAATACAAGGGAGTTATGTATTGGGTTCAGGAGTTCAGAAGCTATTCATCGGATATGGCTCAGACTCCCGCTGTGGATGCTTCCTGCGCGGTAACCGTTGAAACCGCAAACGCTCTTGTAAAGTCAAATACCGTTTCCGTAAACCCCGAAGAAATAACGGTTGCCAAGGGCGAGTCCAAGGCTTTGCCCGCCGTTTCGCAGGAAATTGAATACATCAATGACTATATGATGCGCCCGAGCTTTATTAACTCAATCAGCAGTGACAATGTAAATGTGGTGTGGACAAGCTCCAACCCTTCCGTTGCCGAAATCACCGGCGATAAGGTTGCGGGCAGAAGCGAGGGCAAGGCCATCCTGACCGGAACATTCGCGGGCAGCGAAACCGTGCTCGTAAACATAACGGTCACTGTCGGCACCACTCCCGACAATCCCGATAACCCCGATAATCCCGATAATCCCGACACGCCCGATGTGTCATCTGCTGTTATCAACGCCCCCTCGGGCAATAAGACCGTAAACTGGAAGTATAAGGCCCACCTTACCGCGAGCGCGTCAAACCTCCCCGACGGTTATTCGGTAAAGTGGTTTGAGGGCACCAATCCCGTTTCAAAAGACGGGGACTTCACCACCGTCAACCTGACAAGTAAAAAGATCTACACGGCCAAAATTGTTGACAGCAAAGGAAATGCAGTCAGCAGTGAAAGCCAGGAGAAAACGGTTGTAATCGAAGTAAAAAGCGACTTTATCACCAAGATAGTTTCGTTCTTCTCCCGCCTGTTCGGCAGCGATGTGGTCAATATAAAATAATTGAGGTGTATTTATGAAACTGCTTGCTCTTGACGGCAACAGCATAGTCAACAGAGCTTTTTACGGCGTGAAGCTCCTTGCCACCAAGGACGGCTCTCATTTCACAAACGCCATTTACGGCTTTATGAACATACTGCTTAAGCTTGAGGCGGATGTTAAGCCGGACTGCATAACGGTTGCGTTTGATGTGAAAGCGCCTACCTTCAGGCATGAGATGTACGACGGCTACAAGGCAAACCGTAAGGGTATGCCGGACGAGCTCGCGAGCCAGATGCCTTACCTCAAGGACCTTCTGACAGCTCTCGGTATAAAAATTCTCGAGGCTCCCGGCTGGGAGGCGGATGATATTCTCGGCACACTCGCATCGGGCTGCGGCGAGGGTGATTTCTGCTATATAGCCACGGGCGACAGAGATTCCCTGCAGCTTGTGAGAAACAATGTCAATGTGCTGCTCGCGTCAACAAAGATGGGAGCACCTGTCACAACGCTTTATGACCCGGCCAGAATCAGCGAGGATTACCTCGTGCCGTCTCCGGAGCTGCTGATTGACATCAAAGCCCTTCAGGGCGACAGCTCCGACTGCATACCCGGCGTTGCCGGTATCGGCGAAAAGACGGCGAAGGACCTTGTTTCAAAATACGGCACAATTGATGAAATATACTCATCTCTTGATTCGCTCGAAATCAAACAGGGCATAAAGGATAAACTTGCAAGGGACAGGGATATGGCTTATCTGAGCCGGAAGCTCGGCACCATAGTGACGAACGCTCCCGTTGAGGTGAATTACGGGGCTTATGTTCCCGGTGAGCCGGATGCGTTCAAAGTTACAAGCATCCTCTCGGAGCTTGAAATGTTCAAGCTGCTTGAGAGGCTCAATCTTAAGCCCGTTGCCGTGTCTTACGAAAACACCGCCATCAGGCAGGTGAATACCGAAATGTATGAGGCGGCTGACCTGATATTGCTTGTCAATGAGCTTAAGAAGCAGGGCAGCGCATATTTCACCTTTGACGGCGGAGTGTTTTACTTCGCAACAGACAGAGGAGTGGCAAAAGTAAACCCCGCAAACGAGGGCTATATCGCTTTTCTCGAAGAGTTTCTTTTTACAGCCGATATTAAGAAATACACATATGACGTGAAGAGTCTTTACAGGTTTTTCTATGATTACAGGGTTGACCTTGAGGTAAATGGCATCAGGGGCGACGCAATGCTCAGCGCCTATGTGCTCAATCCCTCATCAACCTATGAACTCAGGCGCATTGCGGGCGAATACGGCGGTGCAATGAATCCGCCCGATGATATTGCCGTGCTGACCGCCTACCTGCCCGCCGTTTTTGAAAATATGGATAAGCAGATTGAGGCTAACGGTCAGACGCGCCTGCTTGAAGAGATTGAGCTGCCTCTTGCCCGTGTGCTTGCCTCTATGGAAAAAGAGGGCTTTCTCACGGACAGGCAGGGCATAACCGACTTCGGCGCTAAGCTTTCGGAGCGCATTGAAGTGCTCCTGGGCGAGATATACTCCGAGGCAGGCTATGAATTCAATTTGAATTCACCTAAGCAGCTCGGCGAAGCGCTGTTTGAAAAAATGGGGCTGCCTGCCGGTAAAAAAACAAAAACCGGTTATTCAACCGGAGCCGAGGTGCTTGAAAATCTTGCGGGCGACTACCCTGTAGTGTCAAAAATACTTGAATACCGCGCTCTCACAAAGCTTAAATCAACTTACTGCGAGGGCCTGCTCAAGGTGATAGGAGAAGACGGCAGAGTCCATTCTTCACTCAATCAGACCGAAACCAGGACGGGCCGGATTTCATCTTCGGAGCCCAATCTTCAGAATATACCGGTGCGTTCATCGCTCGGCAGGGAGATGCGCAAATTCTTTGTAGCCGGTGAAGGAAATGTGCTCGTGGACGCGGACTACTCGCAGATTGAGCTCAGAGTGCTCGCTCATATGGCAAATGATAAAAATATGATTGAAGCCTTTTCAAGCGGCGAGGATATACATACCATCACCGCCTCGCAGGTGTTTGACCTGCCTGTTATGATGATAACTCCTCAGCTCAGGAGCAGGGCGAAGGCGGTTAATTTCGGCATAGTTTACGGCATAGGAGCGTTCTCCCTCTCAAAGCAGATCGGTGTCTCCGTTTCAGAGGCGGACGCCTATATAAAGGGCTATCTCAAAAACTTCAGCGGTGTTGATTCATATATGAAAAAGACGGTTGAAAACGCCCGTAAGACCGGCTATGTTGAAACTGCGTTCAACCGCCGCAGATACCTGCCCGAGATTCAGGCTTCAAACGGCAACGTCAGAGCCGCGGGTGAGAGAATGGCTATGAATATGCCTATTCAGGGTACTGCCGCCGATATTATCAAAATCGCGATGATAAGGGTTTATAACGCTCTTGAGCAGATGAAACTCAAGGCGAAACTGATACTGCAGGTGCACGATGAGCTTATAGTTGAAGCGCCTCAGAGTAAGGCTGAAATCGTCAGAACCCTTCTCAAACGCGAAATGGAGAATGCCGTCAAAACAAAGGTTGCGCTGATTGCCGATGTAGGCGTGGGCAAAACCTGGTATGACGCGAAAGACTGATTATGGACTACACAATCGTTCCGGTCAGCTCCGGGCATATTGAAGGAATTGTCAGAATAGAAAAAGAGTGCTTCCGCGCCGCGTGGACCCGCGAAAATATAGAGGGTGAACTCGCCAATGAAAACGCCCGCTTTCTCGCCGCGGTATCGGGCACAGAAGTAATCGGCTATATCGGTGTTCACGAAATAGCCGGAGAGGCTTATATATCAAACATTGCCGTGCTCCCTCAATACAGGCGCAGGGGCGTCGGGGAGGCTTTGCTTACCAATGCGGCGCAGGGCGCGCGTGAGAGAGGGTGCGTATTCATCACCCTTGAGGTGCGCGGGAGCAACGCGGCAGCAATATCGCTTTACAGAAAAAACGGTTTCGAGGAAGCGGGATTCAGGAAGAATTTTTATTCTGAGCCCGCTGAGGATGCCGTTATTTACACAAAGTATTTTCGAGGTCTTGTATGAATATTCTTGCGATTGAGTCATCCTGCGATGAAACGGCCGCCGCTGTTGTAAAAGACGGCAGGCAGGTGCTTTCAAATGTAATAGCTTCGCAGGTAAAGGAGCACATTGTTTACGGCGGAGTCGTGCCTGAGATTGCCTCGCGCATGCACGCTCAGGCAATAAGCGCTGTCACGGCGAAGGCCCTTGATGACGCCTCGCTGACTCTTGATGATATAGACTGCATAGGTGTTACTTACGCCCCCGGGCTTATCGGCGCCCTGCTTGTGGGCGTCAATTTTGCCAAGGGCCTGTCATACGCCTGCGGCAAACCGCTTGTGCCGGTGCATCACCTGCGCTCGCATGTAGCCGCGAACTATATATCCTCGCCGGCTCTTGAGCCGCCGTTTTTGTGCCTGATAGTTTCCGGAGGGCACACTCACATTGCCGCCGTAAATGACTATACGGACTTCAGAGTCATCGGCAGGACCCGCGACGATGCGGCGGGGGAATGTATGGACAAATCCGCAAGAAGCATGGGGCTCGATTATCCGGGCGGAGTCAACCTTGACAGAGTGAGCGGGGAGGGCAACCCGGATGTTTATCATTTTCCGCGCCCTAAGGTTGACGGCAGCCGATATGATTTCAGCTTTTCGGGGCTCAAGACCGCTGTGCTCAACACCGTTAATCAGGCAAAGCAGAAGGGTGAGGAAATCTGTGTGCCCGACCTCGGGGCTTCCTGCATAAAAACCGTTGTAAACTGTCTCACTGATAACACCTTCGCCGCGGCGGAGGAATTCGGATTCACACGCATTGCAGTTGCGGGCGGAGTGAGCGCAAATTCGGTGCTCAGAAAAGAGATGGCCGCAATCTGTGAGCGCAAGGGCTTTGAGCTTTATATGCCCGAGCTGCGCTTCTGCGGTGACAATGCGGCTATGGTCGGCTCACAGGCTTACTACGAATATCTCGCCGGTAACACGGCATCACTTGAGCTTAACGCTTACGCGACAATGGAAATATGATGCAGTCACCTGCAAAGAAATAACGCCCGCGTCTCTTTTATCGGCTGAGCAAAACCGCCGGCAAGCACAAGGAGTTGATTGCTTTTTGTTGCAATGCGTATATAATGTATGCTATAATAAGGCGAAAATGTTTGCAAATCTCATTTACATATTTTAAAAACTAACTGGAGGACTTTTTATGAAAGTATCAAAAAAACTTTTATCCGTTATGCTCGCATTTGCTCTTTTGCTCACAGCGGCTGCTGTCGGATCATTCAATGTGTCGGCGGACGGTGACGAAACATTTTCCACGGGCGACACTCTTTTTTACGGCACTTATCCGCAGAGCCGGGTAACCGACGAGAGCCTCATTGAGGCGCTTAATGCCGAGATTATCGAAATTGAATGGACGGACTACGGTTACTACACAGGTTACGGAGAAAATGACGGCCGTATGGCCCCCGCGCAGCTGATGAGCTATCAGGATATAGTCATTTCAAATGTAAAGTACAGAGGCGTTAAGATTGATTCTTACAGACCGGATTATACAAGCGGGTCTTCCTCGGCAAGCAACACGCAGCAGGATTATTACGGCTATACCAAAGGCAATGTTTATTGGTTCGCCTTTGAGCCTATTCAGTGGAAAGTGCTTGACCCGGATTTCGGCCTCGTAGTCAGCACATCTGCCCTTGACTCTCAGGCCTACAACGATTTTATCGTCAAATCCGAAAACAAATTCTGGGGCAACACCGATAAAACCTTCTATGCAAATAATTATGTCGGCAGCAGTATCCGCGAATGGCTTAACAACGACTTTATGATGACGGCCTTTTCAGAAGAGCAGCAGGCAAATATCAAGGTTTCTACGCTAAACAATGACTGCCCTGAAAATATGTCTTTCAGTGCCGCTGCTACACAGGACAAAGTGTTCCTTCTTTCTTACTACGATGTCAACAACAGCGATTTCGGTTTCACTTCGGATGAAAGCAGGGTTATTCCTTCCACTGATTATGCCAAGTGTCAGGGAGCGTACGAATTTGAAAACAGTACACTCTGGTGGTTGCGCACCCCGGACAGCAGCTCGATAGACGCATATTTTGTCTCTGTACCCGGTGTTGCCGAATACAGCACTGACGTTAACGAAACCGATATGGGTATCCGCCCGGCTATGGCGCTGACAAACCTTGTGTCAGACCCCACAGGAGCTCCTCTTTACGGCGGTATCGGTATTGTCGGTGATGACTCCTCCGGCATTCCCAAGCTCAGAATAAACGCCGAAACCAATTTCTGGGAAGTGTCTTATGATGACGGCGAGACATGGGAGTCCCTCGATGTAAAAGCAACCGGTGAGAACGGCGCCGACGGTGCGGACGGCAAAGACGGTAAGGACGGCGTATCCGTTGTTTCAATGAAGTTCAATGACAACGGAGAGCTGGTAATCACTTTGTCCGACGGAAGTGAAATAAACGCAGGCAAGCCGTCAGGCAGCGCGTCTGACACGGATGCTCAAAAGCCCGCGATTGCAATCAGCGGCTATCAGGCAAGCAGGAGCGTTGATTACGGCACAACAATCACATTCCACGCCACTGCCGATTTTATTCCCGAGGGGTATGCTATTCACTGGTATGTAAACGGCGAAGATAAGGGCACATCCGAAACGCTCACCGTAAGCAACGCATCGGGCAGCTTTACCGTATGCGCGAGACTTATGAAAGAGGGCTCGACCATTTCCGAATCCGCTGTTGAAAAGGTCAACGTAAAAGCCGATTTTATCAGCAGGATAATCGCTTTCTTCAAAAAGCTTATAAACAAAAACGCTTTTATTATCGACCAGATTTAACACCGTAAACAGTATAAATAATAATCTCAGCCCGTATCTCAATGATGCGGGCTGATGCTTTTGTGCAACCGCTTCGGAACCGGAAAATGATGAAAACAACGCAATTTGCGAGCAAAGACAGTATCGGGATACGGCAAGCGAGCAAAGGCGTTGAGAAAAGACAACAATCATTTATTCCTTATTCAAGTATAATCCAAGAAATAAAAGGAGTACGAATTAAAAACCCGTACTCCTTAAATATTCATTGTCTTTTCGATTTTCGCCTTTTATGCGACGACCGGATTAAGTTTTATCAGAAAGTATCTTCCTCTATATATACTTTTATTATCTTCGGCAGTATAAACAGAAACGTCGGCAGCCACTCTCCGAATGTATATGCCGCAAACGCTCCGAATGACGGCAGCAGACCGGCAGTGTACGCGGCGGCGCTTGTTGTGTTGTCACCGTCAAAGGTGGGCGTATTTTTGCCTGTTTCCTTTGTGAGGGTGAATGAATCTGTTTTTGTAATAAGCCTGTCGCCGTGTTCATCCGTAAGTTCATCCGAAAGGATGTATGAGCTGAAAGTCAGGTTTCCGCCGTCAACGCTTACGGTGTTGAAACAGCCGCCTATGTTTTTCTCATCTGTTTCATTCCAGTCGGTGCCGTTCCAGTAGTTGCCGTAGCCGTCCTTCTGGATTATGAGGGTATTTATAAACTCGGTTTTTGTGAACGAGTCCGCAAGGAACGAGCGCACCTCATATCTCTTTGACCCGGCTGTGCCGCAGAGAGTATATACCGTGCCGCTTTCGTCAACCTTGTTTCCCTTAAGCGGCTTTGTTCTCAGATACTGATGGTCGTGACCGCTGATTACAAGGTCAACTCCGCATTCGTCGCAGACTTTTGTGAGCGATTTCTGCAGGTACATTGCGTCGGGCCATTTGCCGTCCTTGCCGAGAGTGTAGGGCGATTTGTGCGCGCAAACGATTTTCCAGTCTTTATCGCTTGAGTTCAGATCGTTTTTCAGCCATTTCAGCTGGGCGAGGGTGATTGAGAGCATATCGTTTGTGTTTATAACGGCAAAGTGGCAGTTGCCGTAATCAAACGAATAGTTCACCCCGTTTCTGACCTGCACGCTTTCGCTCTCATCGAGGCAGAACATATTTTTGAACCAGTATTCACAGCCGAAGCCGTCGTGGTTGCCTGTAATGGGTATGAGGGTTGTAGAGGTGTTTATTTCGCTGAAAGCGCCGTCAAAAAGGTCCCATTCTTCATTTGTGCTGTCGTTGGTGAAATCTCCGAGGTTAACTATAAATTCGGATGAAGGCAGCATGGCAAGAGCGGCGTTTACGGTGTCCGCTCCTTTTTCAAAGTTTTCGGCGGAGCTCGCCTGCACATCTGCAACAACCACAAACTCAAGTCTGTCATCGCCGTCGTCTGTTGAGAAGATGCCGGCTGCGCCGTTTTCACCTATGATGTAGTAATACTCCGTGCCGCTGTTAAGAGAGGAAACCTTTGCCTGATGGCAGTAATTGCCTTCCCATTCAAAAACATCTTTATATTCGATTTTTGCCTGGGCGGGCGTACCGTCACTATTAAGGATGCTTAACTGCGAAGGGCAGTCATTTGCGGTGTACCAGGTGAAACCTCTTTCGCTCGATGGGTCGCCGTTTACCGTGCAGGAAACTCTGAACGGCGCATTGCTGCTTCTCAGAACAGCTCCGTCAGCAAGGGCGGTGAAACCGCAGCACAGCAGGAGAGAGAGGGCAATGATAATTGCCGTTGCTTTTTTAATTCTTTTCATTACAAGCCACCTCAGTCAATGTTTATTTTGATATCGTAATCTGTGAGCCATAAACCTTTGCACATATCCCTGGCTCTGAAAAGCACGCTGCTGTCATATACTTCAACTATATAGCCGAGCCCGTGCTCGTTATAATCTCCGTCAGCATTGTTGCAGCAGAGGGAGGGAATGTTTACGGAGTCAAAACCATCGATTTTTTCATAGGAATACTGACCGAAGCCGGTATGCTCATGCCCGGTCAGGAAAATAACGTTTTTGTATTTGCCGAGAATCTCTCTGAGCGCGTCGCTCTGGTCACCGACGGAGCCTGCCGAATCTATGGGGCTGTTCCATACATCGGGCAGACCGTGTGTGAGCTTCAGAGGCTGGTGAACCATTACAAAGGTGAGGGCTCCTTTCTGCGCGGCGAGCTCGCTGTCAAGCCAGGTGAGCTGTTCATCGCTGAGATAGGACTCCTCAAACTCCGTCCTGTCGCTGCCGAGCACTATAAACTTAACACCGTTTACGAATTCAGAGTGATGCAGGCAGGCGGCATCGTCATTATTGTTGAGTGTGTTTACAAATTTATTGAAGCGCTTTGATGAAACGCTGTAGGGCTTGAGCCGTATGTCGTGGTTGCCGACGCAGGCAATATAGCGCAGGTTCATCCCTCCAAGCTCATCGCAGAAGAGCTGAAACTCCTCGGGCATCCCGTTTTCGGCAATATCGCCTGCGATAATCATCGCGTCAAGTCCTTTTGCTGCGCACAAATCCTCCGCTGCCTCTTTGAAATAAACATATCTCCCCGGCATATAGTTGCTCACCTGAGGGTCGGCAATAGCCGCGAACACAAGCTTTGCGCCGCTGCCCGACGGAGCGATCGGGGCCTGTGCCGACGGCGGAACAACCCCTCCGGCAAAAGAGCAATAAAGCGAGAAAACCAGAGCAAACAGCTTGTAAACAGCCTTTGAAAGCAGGGTATCAAGCATAGATTCTTACCTCCGTTTTAACCTATGTAAAAATAATATCACCGAAAAACCGGTTTGTAAATATAAAGGGCAGAATTTTCTTGACAAAAAAACCTATATAAAGTAATATTATTATAATTGTACCTTTCTGAAAGGACTGTGATTTCCATGCAGATTTATGAAGAGCTTGTGGCAAGGGGACTTATTGCCCAGGTTACAAATGAAGATGAAATTAGAAAGATGGTAAACAGCGGCCGGGCAAAGTTCTATATCGGATTTGACTGCACTGCCGATTCTCTTACAGCCGGTCATTTTATGGCGCTCACGCTTATGAAGCGCCTTCAGATGGCGGGCAATAAACCCGTTGCTCTTATCGGCGGCGGCACAACCATGATAGGCGACCCCTCCGGCAGGACCGATATGAGAAAAATGCTTACAAAAGAGGATATTGACCACAACGCCGAGTGCTTCAAAAAGCAGATGGAAAGATTCATCGAATTCGGCGAGGGCAAGGCCGAAATGGTCAACAACGCCGACTGGCTGATGAACCTTAACTATATCGATCTTCTCAGGGAGGTCGGCGCCTGCTTCTCCGTCAACAATATGCTCAGAGCCGAGTGCTACAAGCAGAGGATGGAAAAGGGTCTCTCTTTCCTCGAGTTTAACTATATGATAATGCAGAGCTATGACTTCTATCATCTTTTCCGCGAATACGGCTGCAATATGCAGTTCGGCGGAGATGACCAGTGGAGCAATATGCTCGGCGGCACAGAGCTTATCAGAAAGAAGCTCGGCAAGGATGCCCACGCTATGACCATTACCCTTCTTACCGACTCCCAGGGCAACAAGATGGGTAAAACCGCGGGCAACGCCGTATGGCTCGACCCCGAAAAGACATCACCCTACGATTTCTATCAGTACTGGCGCAATGTCGGCGACGCCGATGTAATCAAA
The DNA here is from genome assembly GCA_016282855.1 of Clostridiaceae bacterium. GTDB lineage: Bacteria > Bacillota > Clostridia > Oscillospirales > Acutalibacteraceae > CAG-177. Next base: position 13,852 of record JAEELT010000099.1, read on the forward strand.
TGCCTTCGTATGCTCACCTTCCTGCCTCTTGAGCAGATTGAGGAAATGGCTCAGTGGGAGGGCAGCAAGCTCAACACCGCAAAGGAAATCCTCGCCTATGAGCTCACAAAGCTTGTTCACGGCGATGAAGAGGCGCAGAAGGCGCAGGCAGCGGCAAGAGCCCTGTTCGGCGGCGGCGGAAACAGCGAGAATATGCCCGCCACCACTCTTGCCGATGAAGATTTCACCGACGGTGCTGTTGATATACTTTCCGTGCTTATCAAAACCGGTATAACCAAGTCAAGAGGAGAGGGCAGACGCCTTGTTGAGCAGGGCGGCGTGTCCGTTGATGACGCTAAGGTTACGGATATCGGTCTCTCATTCACTCAGCAGGCCCTCAGGGAGAATCCCATTGTTGTCAAAAAAGGCAAGAAGGTATTTCATAAGGTAGGCGCGTAATGCCTGTTTCGGCTCTTTTTCTCGATATTGACCGCACGCTGACCTCATCAGGTTTCCGCATTCCCCGGCGCAATATTGACGCGCTTGCCCGAGCGAGAGAAATGGGGCATAAGGTGTTTCTCAACACAGGCAGGTCCCACGGCAATATACCGCCCGATATTTTTGAACAGATAGAGGTTGACGGCATCATTTCCGGCAACGGATCGGTAGTGTCTGTTGCGGGAGAAATAATCTACTCCGACTTTATGCCGCGCGACATATTTGAGAAGATTGCCGCGGCGGTTTACGCTGACCCGGAGTGCTGGGGTGTGTTTGAAGGCCTTAAAAGCAGTTACTCTGTTTCAGGCAGGGGGCGGTTGCTCTCAAGAAACGAAAATGACTGCCCCACGCTTGAGTCGCTGCTTGAAAAGTGCCGCGATGACAGCATGCAGGTTGTGGCGGTGAGCGGCAATTTCAACCCGCAGATGCTCCGGAGCCTGCGCGGCGAGATGTCCGTTTACGCTTTTGACAGTTACTACGACATAGTATCACCGGGCAACAATAAATCAAAAGGTATGTTCAGAGTGCTTGATGCTCTCGGAATCTCCGAAAAGAGCACTATGGCATTCGGTGACAGCGAAAACGATATTGAAATGCTCAAAGCCGCCGCGATTGGCGTCGCGGTAGCAAATTCCCAGCAGAAAGTGCTTGAAATCGCCGATTACATAGCCGCGTCAAATGATGACGGCGGAGTCGGCGAAGCAATAGAAAGATTCATTCTGAAAGGAGTTCACCAATATGAATAAGGCCCTTAAAAAGACACTCAAAGGAGCGGCAATCGCCGGCGCGGCTTACCTTGCTGTGGGTGAAGTGATTTATGAGACCTTTGTAAACATTGATTTTCATAACTGGCTCGGAGCGGCTACAGGCATATTCAACGACCCCGAAAAATCAAAGTTCTTTGAGCAATGCACACTGCTGCACGAGGCAAATGACTGGTATGATGCCGTAACGGGCGGCGACACTGAGTTCTTCTCTCAGCGTCTTCACAGAAACACATACGCCAAGGTCTATTTCCAGAGTGAGCCGACCGACAGATGGGCAATAGTCAACCACGGCTATACGGACACTCCCAAGACTATGGCGATTTATGCCAAAACCTATTTTGAGCACGGCTACAATGTGGTGGTTCCTTATATGATAGGCCACGGTCCTGACAAGAGCCGCTACACCACCATGGGCTTCAAAGATAAGTTTGTGGTGCTTGACTGGATAGATTATGTGCTTGAGCTCAACAAAGACGCCGGGATAGTGCTTCACGGCCACTCAATGGGCGCTGCAACCACGATGATTACCACCGGCGAAGTGCTCCCCGCAAATGTTGTTGCCGCTGTTGCTGACTGCGGATATACCTCCTGCTGGGATGAGTATTCAAGCCAGGTAGGCCCTATGATGCACCTGCCAGCCGCACCGGTAGTTACCTCTGCAAATATAGTTTCAAAGCTCAGAGGCAACTTTGATTTCAAAGACGCCTCTCCGATAAAGGCTGTTGTCAATTCAAGGACTCCCACTCTGTTTATTCACGGCGACGCCGACACATTTGTTCCCTATTCAATGATGCAGCCTCTCTATGAGGCCTGCGGAGCTCCCGACAAGCAGATGCTCACGGTTGCGGGCGCCGCACACGCCGTCTCGGTCTATGTCGATTATGATCTTTACTGGAATACCGTAAAAGAGTTCATCGGCAAGTATATTGAGTTTTAACGGCTGAATAATAATTAAAGAGCACTCCGAAAACTGCGGAGTGCTCTTTTTATGCTTTTTTCTTTTGTCAGCTTATCTGTATCGCTTCGTCGCCTTCGTGCGCTGCTGTGCCGTCAAATCGGTCAAGCACAAGCCCGCCGGCATGCTTTGCGTCAAGGGCACAGCTGTAATCATCGCATACCGTTCCCCAGTTTACACGGGATTTCGTGATTCTTACGCCGTCGGCGTATCTGATGTAAAAGCCGGCATTCCTGTGCTTCTCAACCTCTCTTCCGAGACCCGGGCGCAGGTCATAAAGGCCGCAGTCCCATCCTGATGATTTGGAGAGAGTGAAATTACAGTTTTCAAAGAGAATGTTTTCAATCCTGTTCTCCTGCGTGCCGTGAATCAGAACACCGTTTTCTCCTTTCGCGGTGACATTGAAAAACCTTACATTCCGTATTTTCCCGCTTTCAGTGTTTTCATCCCGGTTGAAGGTGGTTATCACTACCGGCTCCGCCGTGCCCCACCAGTCCGGGCAGAAGCGGCGGGTTTCTATGATAATATCGGAGTATGTCACGTTTTCAACATTTCCGCCGTCTCGTATCTGGATTGAAAGCCCCCTGTTTGAACGGCTTATAATGCAGCTGTTTACCATAATGTTTCTGAAGTCGCCCACACCTTCTGTGCCTATTTTGACCGCAGCGGAGGTGGAAATCAGAGTGCAGCCGCTGATTATTATGTTTTCACTTGGCCCGTATTCCGAGTTGCCCTTTGAGGTCTTAAGGCAGATGCAGTCATCGGCGCATTCAATATGACAGTTTGTTATGCGCACATTCGAGCAGTGGTCGGGGTCGATGCCGTCCGAATTGGCAACATCGAGGTCATTGAGAATGCGGATGCTGTCAATGCGCACATCATCGCACCCGGCGGGATGAAGGGTCCAGAAAGGGGCGTCCTTAACGGTGAAGTCACG